>CAMBFY010000070.1 GCA_945865415.1 Sphingobacterium thalpophilum | reverse complement strand
AATACATTCTCTTTAAACAAAACATAGGCTGCAATTCCTGGCAGAACAACAATCACAGGCATTAATAACTTCAGAAAGGCTGCAAATAGAATTCCACTTCTGGCTGTTTGAAGATCCGCGCCTAAAGCTCTTTGAGTTATGTATTGGTTACAGCCCCAATAATTCAGGTTAACAATCCACATCCCTCCAACAAGAACTGCAAGTCCGGGTAAGTCAATAAAGTAAGGGTCATCTTTCTCAAAGATCATCTTAAAATGGTCTGCAGAATTTTTTGTTAATAAATTGAAGCCATTGATTGGCCCCTCTGATCCAAAATGCTGAGCTACCATATCCAGGGCTAGGTAGGTAGTTACCAAGCCCCCCAAAACAAGAAACACCACCTGGATCACATCGGTATAACCTATAACATTCATACCACCAAGGGTAATAACAATCGCGAACAAAGCGAGTCCGACCATGCACACAGCAAAATCAAGACCTGAGATGCTGCTTATTGCCAATGCTCCAAGAAAAAGTATGGAAGTTAAGTTGACAACCACATATAACAGAAGCCAAAAAACCGCCATGATCATGGCAACAGTCTCATTATATCTTGTTTTGAGAAACTGAGGCATGGTATAGATTTTATTTTTGAGATAGATCGGGATGAAAAAAACCGCGACCACAAGGAGCGTCACTGCTGCCAGCCATTCATAGGCCGCAATGGCTAGCCCCATGGTAAAGCCTGAGCCACTCATTCCAATAAATTGCTCTGCAGATATATTTGAGGCGATTAATGATGCCCCAATTGCCCACCAGGTTAGCGAATCTTTAGCGAGGAAAAAATCCTTTGAGTCTTCATGCTTCTTTCGCTTGTACACGTACCATCCATACGTACTAACTATGATAAAATAAATAAAGAATACTATATAGTCTGGTGTTTGCATACTCTTAACAGATTGGTTAAATAAACCTATTAAAAATTTTGGAATTATTTATCTCACATGACTGGTATAAAAATTTAAAACCTAACCAAAAAAAAAATCAGAAGGGGATTTCAAATTAAGAATTGCTGAAAGCATTTTGTGAAAATTACGATTAGCCTAATGACATTAGTTGATTCATATAAGTTTTTAACAACTAATACAATTTTAAATTAAACGAAACTTAGGGTCTTAAAAATTTAAAAAAGGAATAAATAATTGTTGACATTAAGAATTAAACTACTGTAAATCAATGTTTTAAAAGTTGTAACCTTTTTATTAAAAATAACGTACAAGGAAAACCAAACTTAAAAAAATCAAACTTAAAAAAATTATGAAAACAAAAATTTACAGACACTTAAAATTTAGCTATTTCAGCCTGTTTATTCTATTATTCATTTCCTGTAAGGAACAAGAATCCCAGCCAATAAATCATAAAGGAATGATTGGTTTCGTTGCGCCAAAAATAAAATCAGTTGAGAAAGTAACTGAGAAAAAGATTTTAGATAATACATCTAAAGTTTTAGTAAATAATCCAATTGAAGGTGAACTCAAAATAGAAAAAAAAATGGTTCTAAATCCATCATCTATGGATGGAGAAAGCGAGACACCAATGATCCTTACTAATCAAAATAACCCTTTAAATACATTCGTGGTAAACTTAGGAACTTTTGATTGAACACAGTATGAGTATATTTCTTTGGTTGAAAACGGGAGAATTATTGCTGGTGAAAATTTTATACCACATTAACCAGTGAGAACGATGGATCAAAAACAAAATATTTAGATCCAGAAGGTGGCGAATTGGCTCGATTTACTTCAATAAATGGCAAATTAACTGCAGCTCTAATAAACGAGCAAATAAAGATGAAAACTGGAAATTTTGGTTCAAGATGGGTTGAATGTGTAACTAGGGTAGGTTTACATTTCACAGATGGTACATTTAGCGGTGCTGCTTCAGGTTTATTTTGTATGGCTTGGGGAGGATATTGCGCAGCTTCCATTGCGGTACTTTGCGCTGGAACAGCATATTATCATTTACAATAACAAAATCAAATTTATGGGTCGTTTAAAATTCTTAGTATTATTGATAATACCTTCATTTCTTCTAGGCATTCTTATTGCTTATCTGGATGAAACATATGGAGACAAATATTTCAAGCTAGTTATAAGTCTTTGGATAATTGTTTATTTGCCCATTATAATTATACTCAGAATGAGAAGTCTGGGCTTTACCTTAAAAGAAGGTTTTAAAGCTATGGTTCCGTTTTGGGGTTCTGACCTTAGAAATAGAATTTGGTTTGGAAAATAAATGATTGAGGACAATGAGCTAGACTTATTGTCCTCAATCTTGTAAGAATTAGAAAAACTTACACATATTAAATACTAACTATATTTCATGTTAGTTTTATATTACACTAATAAACGGTTAGCTCACCTCTCAGATCAGTTTCAAGATATTCTGCAATCTTCTTATTACTTTTAAAATTACCCAATAGATACATCAGTTTGGTTACAGCGGCTTCAAAAGTCATATCGTATCCGCTAACCACTCCCATTTCCCTGAGTTGCCTGCTGGTTTCATACCGTCCAAGTTCAACGGTACCCACTTTACATTGAGAAATATTCAAAATAAGCTTGCCCTCTTTAATTGCTTCGCGTAAGAGGTCCAAAAACCATTTTTGTGTGGACGTATTTCCTGATCCAAAAGTCTCCATGATTATTGCCTTGCATCCGGCTGAGAGGGCCGATTTAACTATTGCCGGACTAATACCCGGATATAATTTCAATATCCCGATTGCACTATCCAGCTTGGTATAGAATTTTACCGGTTCTAAATTAGGTTTCAGTATATAGTTTCTATTGAACTTCAAATAAACACCAGCTTCAGCAAGTATAGGGTAGTTTGGTGACCGGAATGCTTCAAATTTCTCCGAGTTATACTTAAAAGATCGGTTTCCTCTGTATAATTTATAATCAAAGTAGATACAAACCTCAGGCACCATGGCTTTACCTTTTCTCTTTTCTGCAGCAATCTCTAAAGCAGTAATCAGGTTTTCTTTGGCATCGGTACGAATTCCGTTCACGGGCAGCTGTGATCCTGTAAAAATTACCGGCTTATCCAGATTCTCGATCATGAAACTTAAGGCTGAAGCCGTGTAAGACATGGTATCAGAGCCGTGGAGTATAACAAAACCATCATATTTATCATAATCTCTCTGGATCCGCAGAGCAAGCTCTTTATAGATCTCCGGACTCATATTGGATGAATCAATCAGAGGGTCGAATGAGTGAACTGTGAACTTATACTTGAGTCGTTTGAGTTCAGGTACGTGATCAGTGATCTGCTCAAAATTAAATGGAACCAAGACTCCTGATGCAGGATCATTGATCATACCGATCGTACCACCGGTATAAATTATCAGGACATTGGTCATGCTTAATTAATTGCTTGTTGGATTGTAAAGATAGAAAAAGAAGGTAAATGAAATCATTTTCCGGCCTGAGTTTGCCTGTACGCAATAAACTAAATACCGAAGACTATTTCAGAATTACGGGTGGTTATTTCAGCAACTTTTTCAAGAGGAATCTGCTTTAAATCAGCAAGCTTCTGTGCCACATGTATCAGATAGCTGCTTTCATTTTGTTTTCCACGGAATGGAACAGGTGTGAGGTATGGCGAATCAGTCTCTAGAACCAGATGCTCCAATGAAATATTCTGTACAACTTTATCCAAACCCGAATTCTTATAAGTCAGCACCCCACCAATACCAAGATAAAATCCAAGTCCAATTACTTTTTCTGCCTGAACAGCATCCCCAGTAAAACAATGGAATATTCCCCTCAATTTATCATCTTTTAATTCATCCAAAATTTCAAAGATCTCATCAAAGGCTTCTCTGCAATGGATCACGATGGGCAGACTCATTTGTTTTGCCCACTCAATTTGTGTACGAAAAGCCTCTTGCTGAATAGTTAAGGTAGTTTTATCCCAGTAAAGATCAATACCAATTTCGCCAATTGCATAAATCTTTCTATGCTTTGCTTCTTTATATATGAAGGCTAATTCCTCTTTGAAATCTTCCTTCACATCGCAGGGGTGCAAACCTAACATAGGAAAACAATGCTGAGGATATTGCTCTGCTAATCCAAAAACCAGGGGTATGGTTTTAGAATCAACATTTGGCAAAAAGAGTCGGCTAACCTCATTACCCAGACTTCTTTGCATCAGTACTGTCAGGTTTTTAAGATCTGTTTCGTAGTATAAATGGGTATGAGTATCCGTCAAAATCATTATGCAAAGTAACAAAAAAGCCTTTGGGTAATTCCAAAGGCTAATCACTTATTTAATCAGGTGTTTAAGCTGAATGATCTCTTTCTCTTCCAAATACCTCCAGCGACCTCTAGGAAGATCCTTTTTGGTTAGTTGTGAATACACTACACGGTCAAGTTTGACAACTTCATAACCCAAACTCTCAAAAATCCGTCTTACTACCCTGTTTTTACCACTATGAATCTGAATTCCAACTTCTTTTTTGCTTCCTCCGGCAACATAACTAACCTGATCAGGCTTGATTAAACCATCTTCAAGCTCTACACCAAATTGAATCTTATTTAAATCACCCTGCGACAAACTTTTATTTAGTTCAACCTGGTATAGCTTGGTAATATTGTTTCTTGGGTGGGAGAGTTTTTCTGCCAAATCACCGTCATTGGTCATGAGTAATAAACCCGTGGTGTTTCTATCAAGACGACCTACAGGATAGATTCGCTCCCTCGAAGCTTTTTCTACAAGACTCATGACCGTTTTACGCTCCTGCGGATCGTCAGTGGTAGTTATATAATCCTTAGGCTTATTTAAAAGAACATATACCATTTTCTCCCTTTTCAGACTCTCGCCATTGTACCGGATCAAATCTTTAGCAGGGTCAACTTTAAAACCAAGCTCAGTTACTGGAACTCCATTTACAGAAACCACACCTGCTGCTATCAATTCGTCAGCCTTTCTTCTTGAACAGATTCCTGCATTGGCAATAAATCGATTCAATCGGATAAGTCCGTCATCTTTAACAACTACAGACTTCTTATTTCGCTTATTTCCAAAATGCTCCTCTGAACTCCATTTTCTATCATCAGACCTGTATTTAGGGCGATCAAATTCGGAAGCTTCACTGGACTGTCTCGATTTAAAAGGCTTATCATTAAATCTTTTTATAGGTGCCTTTTTGCCTGTAAATTTATTTTCAAGGGGCTGAAAAGGTTTTCTATCACTGTCTTTAGATCCTGAAAAGGTTTTTCTATCGCCCTTGGGTTTTTCAGTAAAAGATTTTTTATTGCTTGCAGTTTTATCTGAATAAGGTCTTTTTTCTGTCTGAGATGTGTCTGAAAAAGCTTTTCTGTCTTCTGACTTTGTTCTATCTCCGAATGGCTTTTTCTCGGAACGACCGGAGGCAGAGCGCCTGTTGTCTGAACGACCAAAACTTTTCGGACTTCTCTTTTCTGATGAAAAGCTCGACCCTGTCTTGTCATCAGAACTTCTGGAGTTACTTTTAAATGATTTCCTAGGCTCTTCGGATGTTAACTTCTTCTTGGTACTGCTTGTACTCTCCTGACGATCAGATTTGTATGACTTACTTTTCGGACCAGAACTTGAAGAAGGTTTTGAAGTACGATTAGAATTTTCGGATTTGTCGTCGCGACTGTTCCTTTTATTTTTGAATGGCATGATACAATTTTATCTCCTTAAAAGAGAACCACAAACCTAAGCAAAAATACGGAAAATGAGCTCATAAAATATTGAAAATCAGACCTGGAATCTTGTCCAGTGAACACTTCTAAATTAGTTGCCAATGACGGCCAATCTCATAACTATTTGATAATTAGCTATATATTTTATACCTTTGTCCAAAATATTCTTAATTTGGAATTAAAAAGAAAGATAAAGATGATAAAGAAACACTTAATAACGTGTTCTGTGGCGTTGGGATTGCTATTAACTGCCAAGATGTTTATTTATAACACTCCTTCAACGTTTGATAATTATTTAAATGCTATTAGAGGAGCCAAAAACGACGGATTTTCAATAGAACCTTATTTCAATACCTTGAGCTTTGCCAATGAAACTCTTCCTTTAGGAGATAAGCACATTAAACAAAAAATGAACGCTATCCTGAATGCGCATACATACAAGGCATTACAAACCTCAAAGCTCCACAGGCAGGCTGAAAAATGGTTTCCGATCATTGAGCCAATTTTAAAACAATACGGAATTCCTGCTGATTTTAAATATGTGCCATTGGTGGAAAGCGGATTACAGGGAGGAACTTCACCTAAAGGAGCATCGGGTTACTGGCAATTCATGCCTCAAACTGCACGTGATTTTGGACTTAAGGTTAATGCCGGACTTGATGAAAGGGACAATATCCGTAAATCAAGCATTGCTGCTGCGAAATATATCAAATCTTTGTATAGTGAGTTCGATAGCTGGACTTTGGCTGCTGCCGCATACAACATTGGGGAAGGTAGTCTTAAGCGTCAAATGCTAGAACAAAATCAGGATAATTATTATAAAATGAAACTGAACAGAGAAACTGCTTCGTACGTTTATAAACTGATTTCGATGAAAGAGATCATTGAAAACCCCACCCGTTATGGATATAATAACAGGGCAAGCAGACTTTTAGCTAATTCAAATTCAGAAATTAAATCGCTGTTTGATGCTAATACCGGAAGGACCAATTCCTCTTATCCGCAAATCCTAAGGAACTAACCACAATAAACCATTCAGATCGGGCCAAACAATACCAGCCCTTTTCTGTTTACCGGAGCCGATGGCTATCAGATTGTGAAATCACATAAAAGAGCGGAGAGTCGATTTACTCATTCACCAACCATCCTGAGAGACTGACGAATTTATCTTACACGATGCCTATCTAAATTCGTAATTCGGTGGCGACCGCGTCTGAACTATCCCTTCCAGATAGCTATCGAGATGCGAAATTACATAGAAGAGCGATAAGTTGATTTCGTCAGTTGCACGTAATATGTTACGACTGACGAATATAAATTGCTTGACGCCCAGGTAAATTCGTAAGTCAATGGCATAAAAATTCGCATATTTGCATAAATTTTAGAGCGCATATTCTTTTTATGAATAAATCTAACCCAGACCTTGGGGAGCAAAGTGAAGTAGAAGTTTTCGGTGCCAGGGTACATAATTTAAAAAACATTGATGTTTCTTTTCCCCGAAATAAGCTGGTTGTTATAACCGGATTGAGTGGTAGTGGAAAATCATCGCTTGCTTTCGATACAATCTATGCAGAAGGACAACGCAGATACATGGAAACATTCAGCGCGTATTCACGGCAGTTCCTTGGTGGAATGGAACGGCCAGATGTTGATAAAATCTCTGGATTAAGTCCGGTGATTGCTATTGAACAAAAAACAACCAGCAAAAATCCCCGATCCACCGTTGGAACTATTACTGAAATTTATGATTTCATGCGTTTATTATTTGCCAGAACAGGAGAAGCTTTTTCTTATGTAAGTGGCCAAAAAATGGAACGAATGACCGAGGATCAGATCCTAAAAAGCATCCTTGAAAAATTTGAAGGTCAGGCAGTGAATATTTTGGCTCCTGTTGTAAAAGGCCGTAAAGGGCATTATCGGGAACTTTTTGAACAAATACGGAAGCAGGGTTTTTTGAAAGTTAGGGTTGATGGCGAGATTTTGGATATCAGTCCCAAAATGCAGCTCGATCGTTATAAAATTCATGATATTGAGATGGTGATTGACCGACTAATGGTCAGTGTAGAAGACAGAAAAAGACTTTACGACTCAATTCAATCTGCTTTAAAGGTTTCGAAAGGCATTATTAAAGTCAGTGATAAGGAAAACAAAGAATTCTTTTATAGCAAATTCCTGATGGATCCAATTTCGGGAATTTCCTATGATGAACCACAACCCAATACTTTTTCATTCAATTCGCCATATGGCGCATGTGAGCGATGTAGTGGATTGAGTTATATTTTCGAGGTTGACCGCAATTCGGTTATCCCGAATCCTAAGCTGAGTATCATGCAGGGCGGACTTGCTCCACTTGGCGAATATCGTGAGACCTGGGTATTTCAAATCTTAAAAGCACTTGCAAAAAAATACAATTTCTCGCTTTCAACTCCACTTGAAAAATTTACGGAAGAAATTATTGAGATTATCTTAAATGGCTCACAGGATATCATTACAGTACCGGTTGAATACAATAAATGGAATGTTCAGAACTACCAGATCTCCTTTGATGGAATAATCAAAATGCTGGAGGAACAAACTAAACATCGGGCAGATGAAATTGGTGAAGATCTTGAAAATTACCGGGTGCTAATAACATGCCCTGAATGTCTTGGTGCCAGACTTAAAAAAGAGTCTCTTCATATTAAGGTTGATGAAAAAAATATTTACGAGCTGGCTTGTATGGATATATCACAACTTTCAGGATGGTTTGACAAGCTGGAATCACGTTTAAATGATCGACAGAATACCATTGCCAGAGAAATATTAAAAGAAATTCGTTCTAGAATAGGTTTTCTGCTGGATGTAGGCTTAAACTACCTGACTTTAGACCGTACATCCAAAACATTATCCGGTGGAGAAGCGCAGCGCATTCGGCTGGCTACTCAGATTGGATCTCAATTAGTGAATGTGCTTTACATTCTTGATGAACCAAGTATTGGATTGCACCAGCGGGATAATGCACGCCTGATCTCAGCACTAAAAAACTTGCGGGACATAGGTAATACTGTTTTGGTTGTTGAACATGACAAGGACATGATTATGCATGCAGATCATGTTATAGACATGGGTCCTGCAGCCGGAGAACATGGCGGCGAAGTTGTTGGTGAAGGAAGTCCGAAAGAGTTCGCAAAAGCTAAAACTCTGACAAATGATTACCTCAGTGGAAGAAAAGGGATTGCCGTTCCCGTGAAACGAAGAGCAGGTAATGGAAAATCTCTGGTCATAAAAAATGCAAGCGGGAATAACCTTCGGGATGTGTCTGTAGAATTTCCACTTGGCAAACTAATCTGTGTAACCGGAGTTTCTGGAAGCGGGAAATCAACTTTAATTGCTGAAACACTCTATCCTGTTCTTAATCATCACTTCTTTAGAGCTAAGAAAAAACCAATGCCCTTTAAAAAGATTGAGGGTATTGAGCACATTGATAAAGTAATCGAGATCGATCAAACGCCAATCGGTCGTACTCCGCGTTCTAATCCATCAACCTACACCGGAGTATTTTCAGATATACGAAACTTATTTGTAATGCTTCCTGAGGCAAAAATCAGGGGGTATAAACCTGGAAGATTTTCTTTCAACGTCAAAGGTGGACGTTGTGAGACTTGTCAGGGTGCCGGTATGAAGCTCATCGAAATGAATTTTTTACCTGATGTTCAAGTACCTTGTGAGGAATGCAGTGGCAAGCGATACAACCGCGAAACACTTGAAGTCCGTTACCGGGGTAAATCCATCAGCGATGTTCTAGATATGAGCATTGAAGATGCCGTAGCATTTTTTGAACCTATACCGGCAATTTATCGCAAAATCAAAACCCTGCAGGAAGTCGGATTGGGTTACATTCGTCTTGGTCAGTCATCCACAACCTTATCAGGTGGTGAAGCACAACGTGTTAAACTAGCAACCGAGCTTTCAAAAAAAGATACGGGTAATACATTTTACATCTTGGATGAGCCTACAACGGGTCTGCATTTTGAAGATATCAATGTGCTTTTGGGTGTTTTAAATCGCTTGGTTGATCATGGAAATACAATACTTGTGATAGAGCACAACCTGGATGTGATCAAGGTAGCTGACTGGGTAGTCGATCTTGGTCCGGAGGGTGGTTCAGGTGGCGGCAAAATTCTTTTTGAAGGCATACCGGAAGATTTGGTTAAAGTAAAGAATAGCCATACCGGAAAATTTCTCGCATTGGAGATGGGGGCTTCTGAATAAGCTGTCATTAACCAACCGTCATTTCGAATAATAAAATTTAAGAAATCAATAAGATCAATGGCAAACGCTTTGTTATTGCTGGAGGACCTGTCATTGCGAGCATAGCGAAGCAATCTCCACGCTTTTACTACTAAACATACTAACATTGCTTCGTCTTGCCTCCTCGCAAAGACAAAGTATTGAGTATAAAGCTCCGTTATAAATTGTCATTGGTACAAACGCAAACGATCTTATCCTAAATAATAAACGCTATTCTGCGGAGAATTCTCTAAATCTTTTCTTTAAAAGCCACCCTGCGTCGGGACGAGAAAACCGTGTCTTTTTCTTAAATTTATACATGCTCCAGTTACTCACATCTCCCCAAATCCGCGAAGCAGAGAACTATACCATTAAGTTAAAAACCATCAGCTCAATTGATCTGATGGAATTAGCTTCAAGTGCTTTTGTAAAAGCCTTTATGAATGAAATTCCAGACCGCGATACCCAAATCAGTGTTTATTGCGGAACAGGAAATAATGGTGGAGACGGATTGGCAATTGCACGTCAGTTAAAGGAACAGGCCTACCATTCAGTTTCTGTGAATATCATACGATTTAGTCCTAAAGAAAGTGCCAACTTTAACACAAACCTTAATCGCTTGAAATTAACTGGAATACCATTATCAGAAATTTTCGATACCAGCAGGCTTCCAAAGGAAAACGCTCCGATCATTATTGATGCCTTGATTGGTTCAGGATTAAGTAAGACTCTGGAGGGTAATTTTCAAATCTTAATCAAACATCTCAATAAATTAAAGAGAAAAGTATTCGCAGTTGATGTGCCCAGTGGCTTCCCATCAGAAGGGATAATTAATCCGGACGCCACAGTATTGAAAGCCAAATTGACCATCACATTTCAGCGACCAAAGATCAATTTCTTTTTTCCTAAATCAGCAAGTGCTACAGAACGATTTACTCTAGTAGATATAGGACTGGATGAGGCTTACCTTCAATCCCAAAAAAGTCCATGGAAACTCATTGAAGAAAAAGACCTGAAAGGATTGGTCAGGACGAGAAAACCCTTTAGTCATAAGGGCAGCTACGGCCATGCACTCATTATTGCCGGAAATAACAGGACTATGGGAGCCGCCCTGCTTTGCGCTGATGCTTGTTTGCATTCTGGAGCAGGATTAACTACAGCCTGCATCCCTGAAAAGGGCATGACTGCTTTAAATGCCTATGCACCCGAAGTGATGACTTTATCGCGTTCAGAATTAAAATCTGAGCTAAACTCAGGTAAGTTTAATTCTATTGCAATTGGCCCCGGATTAGGAACTAATCGAGGCGCAACAGAACTTGTAAAAGAGGCATTAGACTTTAAAATCCCGATGCTTATTGATGCGGATGCTTTGAATATTCTTGCTGCAAACTCTGAACTTCTTCACAAATTACCAGATCAGACTATTTTATGTCCGCACATGAAAGAATTTGATCATTTATTTGGTATCTCTGCAACCTGGTGGGAACGATTGGATTTAGCGCATAAAAAAGCTAAGGAGCTGAACCTGATTATCCTGTTAAAAAACCAGTATACCTTTATTGCT
>CAMBFY010000069.1 GCA_945865415.1 Sphingobacterium thalpophilum | reverse complement strand
CCAAATCGCAATATAAAAGACCTTTAAAGTATTACAATAATGTTTTAACTTTGAAATGATTAATTCAACACTCAATGATGAATAAAAACTGGTGGAAAATTCTGGCCACAGTTCTTGTGCTGTACTCAATTATTGCGGGGTTTTTATTTGATGTGCCTGCAAAGCCAATCTTAAACGAAACCATCCGGAACATTCATTTTCATGTGCCCATGTGGTTTGCCATGATTGTCATCTTAACCGTTTCCTTCATTTACAGCATACGCTATCTGAATTCAGCCAATGAAAATGATGATTTGATGGCCATTGAAAGTGCCAATGTCGGAATCATCTTCGGTGTTTTGGGTCTGATTACCGGTGCTGTCTGGGCTAAATACACCTGGGGTGAAGCCTGGAGTAATGACCCTAAACAAAACAGCGCAGCAATAGCCTTGCTTGTTTATCTGGCTTATCTGGTGCTTAGAAATTCTCTTGAAGAAGAACAGAAAAGAGGCAAAATTTCAGCAGTCTATAATATTTTTGCATTCCCTATTATGGTGGTGCTGTTGTTCATACTTCCGCGAATGACCGACTCACTCCATCCCGGCAATGGTGGCAACCCTGGGTTTAATACCAAAGATATGGCGCCTGAATTACGTCCGGTTTTTTACCCAGCTGTGTTGGGTTGGATACTTGTCAGTGTGTGGATTACTAACATAAGGTATAGGATAAGAAAGTTGGAGAACAGGCAGAACTTAATTAATTGACAGTTGACAATTGACAGTTGACAATTGACAGTTGAGAGTGGAGAATTGCGAGTGGAGAATGTAGCTTGAAGTACAGTAGGATGTCATCCCGACGTAGGAGGGAAATAACAGCTAAGTTGACACTCCATAGTTATCAGGGTGACAATTTGAGAACCGATTTAATGTTTAGTAGAAATTACTAGCAACTAACCAACTAACAAACAACAATAAAATAATGAAAAAATTTATCCTCACACTGGCCTTAACCTTATCCTTTACCCTGAATCTTCTGGCTCAGAACTCCGGTGGCGTGGAGATGGCTGATGCCCTGAGAAGCTCCGGAAAGATTTATGTTGTTGTATCAGTTATTTCAGTTGTATTCATCGGACTGGCTATTTATCTCTTTTCAATTGACAGCCGATTAAAAAAACTTGAAAAGCAAAATACTAAATAATCCCTTTTTATTTCTTTTAATTGAGTTTCTGCTCATTTGTTGAAATTTACTTTGTATACTAAGTGATTTATATTTTTAGTAACGGTTTATTTCTATCAACTTTGAGGCATATAACCAATTATTCAAATTAAAATCTTTTCTTATGGCTAAGTCTATAGACGCAGCGCACTCAGAAACTTCGTTTTTTGGTGACGTTTGCCAGTTTTTTGATCATGCAGCACAATTTACTTCTCACCCGGAAGGATTGCTTGACCAGATCAGGTCTTGCAATAGTGTTTATCGCTTCCGTTTTCCAATCCGTCGTGAGAATGGTTTTGAAGTAATCGATGCCTGGAGAGTGGAGCATTCCCATCATAAATCACCCACAAAAGGTGGTATTCGTTATAGTGAAATGGTAAATGAGGATGAGGTGATGGCGCTTGCTGCACTCATGACCTATAAATGTGCTATTGTAAATGTTCCTTTCGGTGGTGCAAAAGGAGGAATCAAGATTAGAACGAAAGATTATTCTATCGCTGAACTTGAAACAATAACCCGTCGATATACTGTTGAATTAATTAAAAAGAATTTTATCGGGCCGGGTATCGATGTTCCTGCACCTGATTATGGTTCTGGCGAGCGCGAAATGAGCTGGATAGCAGACACCTATCAAACCATGAACCCTGGCCAGTTAGATGCATTGGGTTGTGTTACCGGAAAACCATTAGCCTTGCATGGCATTGCTGGTCGCAAAGAAGCCACTGGTCGGGGGGTTGCCATTGCCGTTCGGGAGTGTGTTGATATCGCTGAAGACATGAATAAACTCGGACTGAGTACTGGTTTGTCGGGTAAGCGCGTGATCGTTCAGGGATTAGGTAATGTAGGTTATCATACCATTAAATATCTTATTGAATTTGGTGCTACAGTAGTTGGCATCTGTGAATATGAAGGAGCGGTCTACAATTCTAACGGACTCAATCTGGATGAGGTAATCAATCATCGGAAAACCACCGGATCTATTTTAGGTTTTGCTGGTTCAGTTAAAGAATTCAAAAATTCTGCCGAAGCGCTTGAACAGGAATGCGATATTTTGGTTCCTGCTGCTTTAGAAAATCAAATCACCATGGCCAATGTTGCCAATATTAAAGCAAAAATTATTGCTGAAGCTGCCAATGGTCCTACTACCCCCGATGCAGCTGATTTCCTTATTAAAAAAGGTTGTATTTTAATTCCTGATATGTATTGTAATGCCGGTGGTGTTACAGTTTCTTATTTTGAATGGCTTAAAAACCTTTCGCACGTGGCATTTGGCCGCATGGATAAGCGATATGAAGAAAATGCCAACCAGAACCTGGTTAATATGGTTGAAAAGATCACTGGTATTTCGCTCGATGCTGCTCAGAAAAGCATTATTGTTAAAGGACCCTCCGAACTGGAGTTAGTTAATTCCGGACTTGAAGATACGATGATCCGGTCTTACCATGAGATACGTGATATACAAATGGCCAATTCTAAAATTGACGGATTGAGAACCGCAGCATTTGTCGGTGCCATTGATAAAGTTGCCATTTCCTATATGAATATGGGTATCTGGCCATGATCAAATCAGCTTAAAATTCAAAGGGAG
The DNA here is from genome assembly GCA_945865415.1 of Sphingobacterium thalpophilum. GTDB lineage: Bacteria > Bacteroidota > Bacteroidia > Sphingobacteriales > Sphingobacteriaceae > Daejeonella > Daejeonella thalpophilum_A. The sequence continues at coordinate 8,858 of CAMBFY010000069.1, read as the reverse complement.
ACCATCTGGTTTCCCTTTTTATTTAGAATGATTCTAATATAGAAACATTCTTGATATATTGACTACTAAAGTGAACAAATTAGTATTTTTGTAATTGCATTAAATCCGATTTTTTAAAAGCAGTTTTATGAAGAAGAGTTCCATTGCCGGTATAGTTATCATTGCATTAGCAATTGGGATAATTATTAGCACGTATGCCGATTCAAGCACTTATGGCTCATTTGCAGATGCCACAGAAAGTAGTTCTGAATTACATGTTGTAGGACAACTTAATAAGGAAAAGGAGCTTTTTTATAAGCCACAACAGGATGCCAATTACTTTGCATTCTACATGAAGGATAATGAAGGGAAAGAGTGCAAGGTAGTCTTTAATGGCTCAAAACCACAAGATTTTGAACGTTCAGAACAGATTGTACTAACAGGAAAAATGCTTGGTGAAGAATTTCATGCTTCAAAGATTTTAATGAAGTGCCCTTCAAAATATACCACAGATGAGGTAGAAGTTACAGAAGTAACTGCCACCTCTGCAAAAATTTAGATCTTAATGGAAATACAATACATTGGCGAAAACCTTCTTCCCGGCAAGTTAGGACAGTTCTTTATCATACTTTCGTTTTGTACAGCTCTTCTGGCAACTCTTGCTTATTATTTCGCGACCAGCACTGCACTCTCAAAAGACCAGTCTGTTCAGGCAAGTTCTGATGGCTGGAAACGCATCGCAAGAATTGCATTTCGTTTAAATACAGTGGCCGTCATCGGAATTGGATCCTGCCTGTATTACATCATCTATAATCATTTGTTTGAATACCATTATGCATGGGCTCATTCATCGAAGATTTTGCCTGTTTACTATATTATTTCATCCTTTTGGGAAGGTCAGGAAGGAAGTTTCTGGCTTTGGATGTTCTGGCAGGCATTTTTAGGAACCATTATTCTTTCCAAGGGTAAACGCTGGGAAAATTCAGTCATGACCACAATCATGCTTTCTCAGGCATTTATTGCATCTATGCTGGTTGGGGTTGAGGTTTTCGGACTGAGAATTGGAAGTTCACCGTTTATCCTGCTAAGGGATGCGGTTCCGGGTCCAATCTTCGCCCGGGGTGATTATCTGAATATGGTTACAGATGGGAATGGTTTAAATCCACTGCTTCAAAACTACTGGATGGTTATACATCCACCCACTTTATTCCTTGGTTTTGCTTCCATGATTGTCCCTTTTGCCTATGCAATTGGCGGTCTTTGGGAAAAAAAATATGCTGAATGGATTACACCTGCACTACCATGGACTCTGTTTGCGGTGATGATTCTGGGTACAGGTATTATCATGGGTTCATTCTGGGCTTATGAAGCACTGAATTTTGGAGGCTTTTGGGCTTGGGATCCGGTAGAGAATGCCTCCATCATACCTTGGATGACTTTAATTGCTGCCGTCCATGTACTGATTGCATATAGAAATTCCGGTCATTCTTATTTTACAGCTACATTCCTCGTTCTGATTAGTTTTGTACTGGTACTTTATGCTTCATTTCTTACCAGAAGTGGAATACTGGGTGAAACCTCAGTCCATGCATTTACCGACCTAGGTATGTTCTGGCATCTAGTTCTTTATGTAGTCGCATTCCTTTTTATCGCTATTTTCTTTCTTGTTATTCGTTGGAAAGAGCTTCCAATAACCAAAAAGGACGAAGAAACGTATTCGCGTGAGTTTTGGCTTTTTATAGGGGCTTTGGTATTGTCAATCGCCTGCGTTCAAATACTTGCTACCACCTCAGTACCGGTATTCAATGCCATTTTTGGAACAGAGATCGCTCCACCACCCGATGTTATTGCACATTACAACAAATGGCAGGTTCCTTTTGCTGTAGTGATAGCATTCATTTCAGCATTTTCACAATACTTAAAATATAAAAAGACTGATCCAAAGAAGTTTTTTGTGAGTATTTCAATATCACTTCTTGTTTCGGTATTCATTACAGCTGCAGCGGTATATGTAATGAATATTTATACCAACGTGATGTACATCATATTGACCTTTGCCTCTGTGTTTTCGATACTTGCAAATGCCAAAATTCTGAGTGAGGCATTCAAGGGAAAGTGGAGACTTGCTGGTTCTGCAGTGGCACACATTGGTTTCGCTTTGTTGCTTGTTGGGGCGCTGGTTGCTGCTGCAACAAATAAAGTTATTTCAATCAATAATACCGGCATTGGTTTTGGGGATGAGTTCGCAAAGAGTAACAATCCTCGCGAAAATATTATTTTATACAAGGATGAGCCTACCAAGATGGATCGCTACACAGTTACTTATTTGGGAGATTCAACAAAAGGTGTCAATACTTATTACAGAATTAATTACAAGGTTATTGATGAGGCTGGTGGCGATATCAAAGAGAACTTTACACTCTATCCTAATGCACAACAAAATGCAAAGATGAGGCAAATTATTGCTTCTCCTGACACTCGTCACTATCTTTTTCATGATGTTTACACCCATGTAAGCAGCGTTCCGCTGAAAGAAGAAGACCATGAAGAACATGAAGGACACTCTGAAGACGAGAAATATGAGAAGCCAATTACCTATGAAGTGAATGTAGGCGATACGGTTCGTTTCAGAGAAGGTTATATTTTAGTTAAGGGTATTAACCGCGATGCGAAAATTCAGAATATTCCTGTCGGTGAACGTGATATCGCTATAGGCTTGCAGCTGGATGTAATTTCTAACGGTCAGGTGATTCCTTCAGAGCCAATTTACTTATTAAAAGATGGCTCCAAATTTGATTTTGGAAAAACGGTTGATGAAAAGGGTTTAAAATTGCGCTTCTCAAATGTTTATCCCGATAAAGACAAGCTTGAACTGATGGTTTATCAAAAACCTAAAGCTGAGAAAGATTGGGTAGTTCTAAAGGCAATAGAATTTCCATACATAAATTTATTTTGGGGTGGCACAATCATCATGGTGATTGGATTTATACTATCCATTTTCAGAAGAAATAAGGAAATTAAGCAAGCCTGATGAATATTGTCATAATAGGCAGCGGTAACATAGCTACACATCTGGGCCGTGCATTTAAAATGGCCGGACAAACTATTTCCCAAGTCTGGAGCCGTGATATTACAAAGGCTAGTGCTTTGGCAGATACTTTGGCTGCACAGCCTATCGACAGTATGTTAGACCTTGATCGTACTGCAGACTTATTTATTATTGCTGTTAACGATGAAGCCATCAGGAAAATTGCTATTGAATTGAAGCTCAGCGATCAGCTTCTTTTACATACTTCGGGTTCAACCGGACTTTCAGCTCTTGTAGGCGCATCCACAAAAATTGGAGTTTTTTATCCACTGCAGACTTTTTCAAAGATCAAATCCATTGACTTTAGAAATATACCAATTATTATTGAAGCAAATGTTCCCGAAGTTCTTGCAATCATTCGGGCAATTGCAGATCGTTTGTCAGAAAAGGTAATTGAATTAAATTCAGAGCAACGGAAGACACTCCATATTGGAGCAGTTTTTGCCTGTAATTTTACAAATCATCTTTTTGGTCTTGCTCAGGAGTTATTAGAGGAAAAGGGCTTAGATTATGAGCTTTTGAAACCCCTGATTGAAGAAACGCTCAACAAAATTGAAATGAATAGTCCGGTTTCTGTTCAAACCGGACCTGCCATCAGGGAAGATCAAGCCACCATTCAGGCTCATCTTGAACTTCTGAAACATAATCCCGATTTATCAGAACTTTACATTAAACTCAGTCAAAGCATAGTTAATTTACATAAGCGTTCTCAAGGCTGAAGATAAAATGCTATTTTTACAGTAATGAACATTTTTAAATTAAAAATCAATTTTGAGGAGGCTTCAAAGTCAGTAATTGAGCTTCCAATAGCAGAAGGCGAATCCGTTCTTGATGTTTGTCTGGATAATGGTATTGAGTTACAACATAATTGTGGTGGAGTTTGCGGATGTAGTACCTGTCAGGTTTATGTTAATTTCGGGATGGATAACATTCAGGAGATATCTGAAAAGGAAGAAGATTTTATTGATCGTGCCATCAATCCAAGGATTAATTCACGTTTGGGATGTCAATGTATCATAATCAACGGCGATATTGAAGTAACTCTTCCGGACCAACATCAGTTTTTAGGACATTAATAAAATTATAAAAGAGCAATGGCGAAAGAAAGTTTTGAACTACCAATTCATTGGAATGATTATGAAGATATAGCTATGGGTCTCTATGAGAAATTTGGTGACGATTTTGGTGAATCTCAAATCTATAGAATACGATTTACCGAACTTCTCGACTGGATTTTAAGTCTTCCTAATTTCGCTGGTACCCGCGAGCAGTCCAACGAAGGACATCTGGAGCAAATTCAGACAGCATGGGTGTACGAGTGGCGCGATAATCAATAGAGGACTGATGTCCGATGTTAGAAGTCTGAGGTCCGATATCAGACCTCAACATTATATCTCACATCTCACATCTCATATCTCACATCTCACATCTCAACTCATGTTCTTAGAAAAACTAAAGCACATCAAAGCATTTGTTCTGGATGTAGATGGTGTTATGACCAATGGTTTACTGTTGGTTACTGAATCCGGAGAATTTTTGAGGCAATTTAATATCAAAGATGGTTATGCACTTCAGTTGGCAGTGAAGCAAGGATTTAAAATAGCCGTTGTATCGGGTGCACGGTCTAAAGGAGTGGAGCATCGCTTGAGAGGTCTTGGTATCACTGATATTTATCTTGGATTAGACTCGAAAACTGCTGCCTATAACGAGTTTCTGGAAAAGAATGGATTATTGCCTGAGCAAGTACTCTTCATGGGCGATGATATTCCCGATCTTGAACTTATGAAGATGGCAGGTCTTGCAGTCTGTCCTGCTGATGCGGTTGAGGAGATCAAAGCTCTTGCCCACTATATCTCTCCGAGAAATGGCGGTGATTCATGCGTCAGAGATATTGTTGAAAAAGTATTAAAGATCCAGAATCTGTGGGCCAATTCAGCTACTTCTGCCACTGATGGCAGCATAATCTGATTATTCCATTCAGTTTTAAACCTTTTACTTTATTATTAAAAAGGAAAAACCAGCAAATATGAAAACATTAATTATTGCCATGGGCTTTATTCTCTGTATTGCAGCATTCGCCAATGCGCAGGGTGGCCGGCAAATGGGTACACCTGAACAAAGAGCCGATCGTCAGATTGCTCAATTAGCAACTTTAAACCTTTCAGCTGAACAAAAAACTAAATTAAAAGAAGTATTTATCTGGTCGGCAAAGCGTATTGACAGTGTAAGAACAACTTTGACTGATGGTGGTGATTTCCAGGCCTTACGTGCTAAAATGGTACCTTTACAGGCAGAAACCACAACTAAAGTAAATGCTTTACTAAACGATGAACAAAAGAAAGGTTATGAAGCTATTCTGGAAGAGCGTCGTGCCCGAATGCCAAATTAATTATAAACCCATTTTGGTTTATTTGGGGATAGATCAGGTATTAATTGTAGAGTCTGATTTTTTTAAACCCGATAGTAGCGGATACCGGCCTGTGCTCAAAGCCTGTGGAGTATGAGCGAAAAGCGGGAATACCTTTGAAAGGAGCACAATAGCATATTTCCAAGTAATTAAATAATAATCCATCCAAAGAAGCACTTTAAAAGTATATAAAGCGGTCACCTAATTTCTTATTTTTGGCAAAACAATGGTATGATCAAACAATTTCCGTCAATTATTTTAGCATCCAAATCGCCACGAAGACAGGAACTGTTGAAACTCATGGGATTTGATTTTCAGGTGGTTCTAAGAGAAGTTGACGAAAGTTATCCTAATGAGCTATCGCCATCTGAAATTGCGGTTTTTATCTCCGAAAAAAAAGCAAAAGCATTCGATCTGCTGATCGAAAATGAGGTCGTGATAACTGCTGATACAATTGTCTCGCTTGATGGCAAAATTTTGGGCAAACCCGAAAATGAAGATCATGCCTTTGAAATCCTTTCTGCATTATCCGGTAAGAAACATGATGTGATTACAGGTGTAAGCCTGCTGATGAATCATAGAATTTCCAGTTTCTATGAACTTACAGAAGTGTTTTTTAAGGAGATCAGTGCTGAACATATTCGATATTATATTGATACCTGTAAGCCTATGGATAAAGCGGGTGCATATGGAATTCAGGAATGGATCGGATTAGTGGCAGTTGATAAGATAAATGGCTCTTACAGCAATGTTGTTGGCTTACCTACGCATCGTTTATACACTGAGCTCTGTAATTTATCTGAATAATTACGAGGTTCTGTTTCTTAGGTTTTCAAATAGAAGGCCTTCTTTCAATGAATAAGTTGATAACTTAAACGATTTAAAGGCAAATTGATCAAGGACAAAATTGGTGATCAGCGTAGCCATTACAATCATATCTGTTCTGACCGGAATGATGGCTTCGTTTTTACTGCGTTCTGTGTGTGTACTATTCAGAATGATTTCTGAAATAGCTGTAAAATCCTTCAATTCAATAATTGTTTCAGGATTTTCAAAGCTGACCTCAAATTTTGAATCAATGAGTGCTGCGAAGCTTTCAAACGCTCCGGCAGAACCGATGAGTAGTTCGGGCTTATGAATATTTGATTGGATTTTGAGTTCAGAAAGTGTGCTTTCCAAATATAAATTCAGTTTATTTTTATCCGCCTCAGAAATAGGATCTGAATGGTGGAATTGTTCCATGAGTCGGGCTGCCCCAATATCATAACTTCTTTTCCAGAATATTTCTTTCTGATTACAGATAATAAATTCCACACTTCCACCCCCAATATCAATGATCAGATATTTTTCATCAACACAATTAATAGCCGAACTGACACCAAGATAAATCAATTCTGCCTCCCGATCTCCGGTAATTATTTCAGGGATGATATCTGTTTCTGATTTGATTCTCTCCAAAAACTTTGTACCGTTGATGGAAGACCGGAGCGCTGATGTAGCCACAGCCTTCACCGTTTTAACCTGATAAAGGTCTATTGATTTTTTGAATTCTTTCAATGCTGAAATTCCGCGATCAAAAGCCGCCTCACTGATATAGCCCCCTTGGATTCCCCCCTCAGCTAATTTCACTGCAATGCTCTCCTCGAAAACAAGCACAGGCTTATTATCAATGATGTTTGCAATCAGTAGCTGAAAGGTATTTGTACCCAGATCAAGGATTGCGATGGAACTCATTTTTTGAGTAATATTTATAGATGTACTATGCTTTCACCGTTTTGCAGCCACCCGAAGGGTAGAACTTTTACCACAACACATGATTTGAAACACGAATCCCCGCCTTTCAGACAGGTGTTTTTTATAGCCAGTGCTTTGTGTTTTCGTTATTGTTTTGTCTGGAATGATTTAATCACAAAATAAATCAGAGGGATAAAAATTAGCCCCAATGTCAAAGGCAAAAACCAAATTCCAATTCCGTTCGCTTCTCCATTTCCATTTTGAATTGTCTCAAAAGCAATTAATCCAAAAATAACAACTACAATAAATTTCAAATATCTAATGGTTCTTGTTGCATTTGTATATTGGCTTAATGCGTTATGTTGCGTTATGTTGATCGGATAATTAAAAATGTGAGGAAACTTATTTAGAAATGTAAGTCCGACAAATAGAACTGTTGCTATTACTGGCAAAGTCAAAATAGTAGCTTTTCCGCCAAAACCATCCGCTTGTCCTGCTAAGTTATAATGTATTGGAATAGTTTCAGGTAAGTTTGCGTAGTTTTTAACGGTGAAACCCCAAATAGAAAAAACCAAAAGCCAACCAATAATTTCAAATGTCTTGTCGGCTGTGGTAAGCTCTAGTTTTATTTTGGGTCTTTCTTCCATTATTATAAATTTCTTCGCTGGCATTTTTTAACATTGGCTATGACTTTTAACTTTTAAATACTCACCTTCAGCTTTTATCTTTCAGCCTTCACCTTTCAGCTTACTCCTTATACATAAACCATTTCCCCAACTCAGCAAAACTCACTTTTTTACCATACATCAAAATACCCACACGATAGATTCGGGATGCTACCCAGGTTGTGAAAATGAATCCAGCTATGAGCAGGATGATTGATAAAGCTAATTCCCAATTCGGAACCCCAAAGGGTAATCTCACCATCATTGCAATTGGTGATGTGAAAGGAATAATGCTTAACCAGAATGACAAACTACTATCGGGATTATTGACAATAAAACTGAATGACATGATATAAGTAAAAAGTAGTGGCAGTGTTATTGGAAGCATGAATTGCTGAGTTTCAGTATCACTTTCAACGGCAGATCCTACTGCGGCAAAAAGGGCACTATAAAGCATATATCCACCAAGAAAGAATATGATAAATATTGGAAGGATGTATGTCCAGTCAACCGTTTGGAGAGCATTTATGATGTCCATTCCCGGGCTATCATTGTTGACTACTGCAGTTTGTTTATTCATTGGCATTTCAGATTTTACCTGATCCATTTTGCCATTAAATATTATCTGACTTGCAACTGTCATCAGTCCTAATGAAAGGGTAATCCAAAGCAGGAATTGTGTCAAACCCACAAGTCCGATTCCAACAATTTTTCCCATCATCAGCTGAAAAGGTTTTACTGATGAAATAATAACTTCCACGATCCTGCTGGTTTTTTCTTCAATAATCCCCCTCATTACCTGAATTCCATAAATAAAGAGAGACATATAGATCAAAATTGCTGCGGCAAATCCAACGGCCATAGCAGCTCCCGAGCTACTATCTTTTTCTCCTTCAAGAGTTAATTCCTTTGACACAACAGCTAATTTTGGTTTTATCTGATCCAGTGTTAGCACATCAATACCGGCATCAGCGAGCAGTTTGGT
>CAMBFY010000068.1 GCA_945865415.1 Sphingobacterium thalpophilum | reverse complement strand
TAATCAGTAATGCCAAAAAAAATTAACCGGTGTATGTACGGAGATTATTGGAATGAAAAATTATGAACCAGACTCAATAGCATTTTAAAAAGATAACAAAATCAAAAAAGTAGATTTATGGTAGCATAAAGACTTATCCGTTTTAGAATGACTATTTAGTTTTATTATCAGTAAGCTGGTCGGTCCATTTGGATATAATCGGCACAATTAATAAACCTGTTGGAACCGCGATGCAACAACCCACGAAAAAATCATTGAGCCACAATTTAAAAAAGTTGTCAATATAGGGTGAATGTATATATAACATTCCTCCGGTCATGACAATAGTCATCGAAATAGAAACCAAAATATTTGATAATAAATTCGCTTGTTTTGCAGGAATTTTCATTTGTTTAATTTTGAAAAATAGGCTACCTCAATAAAATTAAGGTAGCCTACTATTGCTTTACTTTTTATTTTTTAATGATATCCCAATAAATAGTTTTGGATATGGGTCCTTTGTGTGCAACGATTTTTAGCTTGTTACCTTCAATTAAAATCTCGCCCGAAGCTGTTATATTTTGCTTAGGATTGATGATGGTAGCTTTCCATTCTTTACCATCAAATTTTACATCTTTAAGTACAACCATTTTCATTTCATCTATTCCTACAAAACCAGTTGCTGTTTTAGTAATAGTGACAATTCCACCATCATCGGTTTTGTATTTTCCTGCAAAATTATCGGTGGCTTTTTGTGCAAATGCTGCAGATGACATTGTTACTGCAATCATTAAATAAAATATTTTCTTTATCATTTTTTTGAATTTTTAATTATGGTTTACAAATTAAATACTAATCCAATTCTCAAATTGGTTAAGTCCCCTCCGATAACAAACCCTTGTGCGGCTGAGTTTTCAAATTCATCAAAGGATGCAGACGAATAAGTTATGCCAGCTATGGAAGCTTGAAGTCCCAAACTCTTTGTCATAAAGTAGATAAATCCTACAGAAATATCTCCACCAAGTCCATCAACTTTTACAGTTCTTGATGGTCTTACATCATAAGATTTTGTTTCCCCACGTGCATAAACAACTGCCATTTCAGTAAAAAAGGAATACTGTTTTTCTGGAGTATAAAAATACCTTCCAAAAGCTCCTCCTGAATAAATGTTGTTTTCTGATTGTTTAACATCTGCAACTTTTCTAATAGAGGAACTGTAACCTGCTAAACCTCCAAGTAAAAAATTTTTGGATACAAAAAATCCTGCTGATTTAGCAAATTCAAAAGTGCTATTCTTTAAATTTTCGGATTTAATTTCTCGGAACCTGTAACTGCCAACTCCTGTTACTAGCATGGATTTGCTTTTAATCTGAATGTTTTCATCTGCTTTTTGTGCAAATGTTGTTACTGTAGCAAATAATAGGCATAAGCCTACACAAATTGTTTTTTTCATTTTGGTTTTTGTTTTGATTTATAGATTTATTTAAATTATTGTTTGATTTCTGGTCGGCTATGCCATTCGTGGAACAAGCCATTTGGATCTCTATCCGCTCTTATTTGCTGAATTTTTATCAAATTGGCATCAGATAAAAATGGGGCAGTTCTTTTGTGCAAACCTTCATCGGCTAATTGAATTCCTGTGCTCATGTGGTTCATTTTACTCATCATCATTGCAGCCCAGTCGCCATATTTTGACGTATCGCCCGCGTTTTTCCAAATGGTATACAAGGCTATGTAAATGTCGTCCTCATTTGAATAAGCCATATCGGATTGTATTTGACCAGGATGCCAATTAAGCCAAAGCATGTGCGAAGGAGGAGGAGGCATAGTTCTTGCGATTTCTTTGATAAATGGCATTAAATCTTCCAATGGGGAGTGTGTCCACATATTGTCTACTCCATAATGATGATTTTCGGGATAATGCATCATTACTGTTTTGTACAAGGCATTGATACCTGGGTCAAAGGCTGGCGTAGCAATCAAGGCTTTGCTTTTGATTGGACTATTTTTCATAAAAGCCATTGCCTCTTCAAATTCGTCTTTGGTATCAGCGTAAATGGGAGCTGCTGCCTCAATACCTGGGCCAAATAGTCCCGCCATTTTGTTACTCATGATCATTTGAAACTCTACGGCTTTTGGTATGCTTGGTCCTACTTCATAAGCCCAGCTGTACACATCTTCCAAATGCTTCATATAAAATTGATGGGCAATAATGGCTCTGTACTTAGGCAACTTGTACAACTTTAAATGGAAACGCACCACTACCCCAAAAAAGCCACCTCCTGAACCACGTGCCGCCCAAAATAAATCGGAGTTTTCACTTTCGTTTGCGTGAATGTATTCGCCATCTGCAGTAACTACATCAATCCCAATAACACTCTGACAAGCGATACCTAATTTTCTACCATTCCAACCGTACCCACCTTGCAACAGATAGCCTCCAATACAAACACCTTTGCAATGCCCCGCAGGAAAGAAAAGATCATGTTTAAACAATTCTAACATCAATACGCTTCCGCCTACACCTGGTCCTGCAGTGGCGGTCATCTCGTTCGCATTCACTTCAAATTGATTGAAGTTTTTCATCATTATTAAAATACTATTGTCTCTGATGTGATTGGCACTAAAACTATGACCACCAGAACAAACCGAAAGCTTTTTGCCGTGAGATTTGGCATATTTTATGGTTTCAATAATATCTTGAACCGATTTGGCTTCTACCACTTTAAGTGGTCTTTTACCTGGGTCTATTTTATTGAAAAGTGAACCTAATACTACGCTTTCAAAATCTTCATCGGTTCTTTCAATTACTCTGCCCTCAACATTCAATTTTTCAACTGTCTGATTTATTTCTGAATACAGTTTTGGTAGAAATGCCGCTAAATGGGTCATTTCTTCAGAACAGTGAGTAACTATTTCGCTTCCAAAACCTGCTGGTAGTAACTTCTGTTTTTGTAGGAATGAAGTGCCTAGGTCTGCAAAAATTCCCTCTTTTCTAACAATCGTGTATTTTCCACCCATCCAGAAGCGAGAGCGCATCTCTGAACCGCCTTCAACAGCACGAACTTGGTGTACCAAATAACCAAAGTCTATTGGAAGTTTCGAATGCCCTAATCTTGCACAGACATAAACCGCCTTAGAAGGGTCTTTAACGGCATCAAAAGAGAATCCAAACTCAGTAGGTGATTTAAATTGAATGAGTCCATCAGTAAACTCATCACCAATATATTCTTCAATGATTGAATTCCTCCCAATGTAAGCATCGTCGGTTTTACCATCTTCCCAAACAGCACTCACGTGAGATTTGGGATGCCATAACTTGTAGCGACTGTCTTGGCTTCCATGCCATCCAAACCACCAATCCCACATCTCTGGAGTTACTCCAGGCATTGCAGTGAGTATTGCTGCATAAATGGAGCCATCAGCTTCTACCGAAAAACCTGTTTCTAAATCGGTGTACCCTTCATTTTCTAAATAAGTGACTTCTGAGAAAGGGGGTAAAGCACCTGCCAGAAACGGCGCATGTTCTAGCGCATATTGAACATGTGGTGCAAGCGCTACAATAGTTTCGTCGTAATATTTAGCATACGACTTTTTAAAATCTTCAGGCGAATAGCCTACATTCTTTTTGTTTGACATATGTTTTTTTTAAATTATATGACAAACCTAAGAATAGGCTTTCTGTGAATCACTTGAATTAATTCAAGAAATTTTAGATGCGATGTTTTAATTTACTCAACCATTCGGAAGATATGCCCATAAACTCGGCAATAAATTTTGAGGGTACTTTCTGAATCACTTCAGGGCAATGCTCTATTAAATAGCTATAAAGCCTTTCGGAAGAATAGGAAATGATTTTTAGTTTAAAATCATTTTCTTCCTGTAGTGCTTGGGTAAGCATAAAGTGGTAGAATTTAAAAAAATGAATATCCTCTTCAAGAAAAGCATCGACATCTTTTTTATCATATTCAATTACTTCCGAGTGCGTAATGGCTCTTAATTCGCATTGCGTTATGGTTTCGGAAAAATAACTATCAACACAACTCATAAACGGATGAAAATCATCCAAATAAAAATTGATGGTTTTTTCAATCTCAGATTCTTTATTAATATATCGACAAACAAATCCACCGTTCGTTATGAAATACAATTTATCGCAAATGGTATTGGCCTTTACTAATAGATCTTGGCTTTTCACTTGCAAAATTTTGCCTTTGCCTACAAGGTTTTCAACTAGAGCGGGAGAAATATTGGAGGATTGTAGTAATTGTAAAAATTTATGCATTGTTTGTGTGATTCATTGTTAATGTTATACTTTCGGTTTGTTTGGGTTACTTGCAATTTGGTTGAGCAAGGGAGCTGGGCAATCAGTGTATGAGTTCCTGTCAAATAAAAAAATAAACAAATAATTATTGTTTTCAACATCATTGAATATTACCTGTTGATAATCAAATAACTTGTTACCGGTTTTAAATCGTTAAAATGTAAAACATAATAATAGGTTCCATCAGGAAGTTCATTATTTACCACCCCCTGTTGATTTCCTATTCCTTCGAAAGAATTTTTATAGTCATTATCCCTGAACACAAGACTTTGCAACCTGTTGTAAATTTCAATTCTTACCTTATCGGTGACTTTCAAATTCTCAATGACGAATTTGTCGTTCAAGCCATCATTATTTGGTGAAATACCTACCGGAACTCTATAATTTGCCAGAACGTTTTCCTTTACAACAGATTTTGAGAAGTATTCATTTAAACCTAAACCACCATTTATTGTACGGGTATTGAGAAGGGAATTAGCAATTGGACTTCCTGTTGTAAGTACGCCCGGAGTTACACCAATGGCCTTAATATAATCCCACTTTTCAATATTGGACTGGTATCTGCTAATAAAGCTACTCGTTCTGTCGGCAGTAAACTTTGAACCCTCCTCAAATGAATTATGTTGAGTACTCAAAACAATTTTAGAATTTGGATCGAGCGTACTAAATCTGAGATTCCACGTTTTGTTTAGGTAATTTATGTTATCAGAGTTACCAAATATTGCTCTGACGTAAACATTCTCAAATACTCTTAGCTTCAAATCCTGAGCAAGGCCGGTATAAATAATTGAAGCCGGCGTGTAACTTCCTGTAGTTGTTCCAATAGGAAATACTATTTGGGTAGTTTGGGATCCTGTTGTTCTTCTCACTAATGCACCTCCTGTGGTTGTGGTACCTGTAACAAAAAATTTAGTATTGTCGAACCCCCCAATAATTGCTCCAGGCTCCATCACCACATTCGTATTATTTAAGATCACCCTTCCACTTTGAAAATTAAAACTTCTTCTGACTAGCAGATCGTTGCCCTGCAACGTTAAATTTAGGGGGTTGGCAAGTAGGAGATTAGGAAAAGCATTATTCGGCTGTGGCGCATTAATAGAAGTGATAGTTTGAGAAAATGTGCTTCCAGAAAATCTGATAATTCCACCTGTTCCTGTAAGACCAGTTAAACTTTCATCCATCATTCGGCTTCCCAACCTGCTGTTCCAGCGTTGACCGAGAAAATTAATTGTGGACTGATTATATGATCCGATAGAACCTAAATTATTAATATCTGAGAAAATAGTTACGTCAGCTCCAGGATGGGCATAGAATGATTCACCTGGATAAACACTCATCTGGATAATCCCCTGAGCGTTTGATTCAACAGGGAAAAAATTGATAAGGAGAATCAAAAAATATAATTTATATCTTATAAATGGCCGCACTGTGGTCTAAATAATTGATCAAAAAGGTTTATGATTAAACCAACTTAAATGCAAAAATTGCAACAATCATACCACTCACAATTTTTTAGAACAATAATGTTCATCTAAAGACTATTTAGGGTCGATATAGGTCTATTAATTAGTGAAAACGACATTTTTTAATTCTAGAGTAATTTTTTTATAGTTTTTATCAATAATTGGGAATTTTTATGCGCAATAAAATATACGAAATGGGCAATATTTTCTACAAAATGATAATTTTAATATCTCAAATAGTAAATTTTCGGGTGGAAAAGTGCTTGATTGAATTTGTTGAAATTGAATTTCAGTTATCTTATTCTGCTCAAATTTTATTCAGAATAATTTCACAAAACATAACATTATTGTGAACAATTACAGCTGTCAAAAAAAAAGCATTGCTGTAAAAATCGAAAAAAGGGGCCTGTAAAAATAAAAAAAGCCACCTTTAGAGGTGGCTTTTTTAACGATTTTGTATTAGGTTAAACCTTGATTTCTACTTCAACTCCACTTGGTAATTCAAGCTTCATCAGGGCATCTACAGTTTTAGAATTAGAGCTGTAGATATCAAGCAAACGCTTGTAAGCACACAGCTGAAACTGCTCTCTGCCCTTTTTATTTACGTGCGGTGAACGCAAAACTGTAAAAATTCTTTTTTCTGTAGGCAAGGGAATCGGTCCGCTTACCACCGCGCCCGTAGGTTTAACGGTTTTAACGATCTTCTCAGCAGATTTGTCTACGAGATTATAATCGTATGATTTTAGTTTAATTCTAATTCTTTGGCTCATTTTTGTTTGTTTATGGTTAACGTTAGAGCTATTAGTAACGGTAACCGGTTAAAATATTTGACACAAGAACCAGCAACTAAGATTAAAGACTATAAATTCATGGTCTTGATTCTTGGGTCTTGATACTTGATTCTTGTTAAGCGTTTGCCTTCTTCCCCTTCACCTTCGCTACAACCTCTTCCTGAACGTTCCTTGGAGCTTCAGCGTAGTGATCGAATTCCATGGTAGAAGTTGCACGACCGGAAGTGATGGTACGTAACTGAGTTACATAACCAAACATTTCTGAAAGTGGCACAGTTGCTTTAATTACCTGTGCACCTGCACGTGTGTCCATTCCTAAAAGCTGACCACGACGACGGTTCATATCACCTATAACATCACCCATATTCTCTTCAGGAGTAAGGATTTCGATCTTCATGATAGGCTCCATTAATACTGGCTTACATTTTGGCAATGCTTCACGGAATGCAGATTTAGCACAGATCTCGAAAGAAAGTGCATCTGAATCGACTGCGTGAAAGGATCCGTCAATCAGACGAACTTTCATATCCTGTAAAGGGTATCCTGCAAGTACACCATTTACCATGGCTGCAGCAAAACCTTTCTCAACAGAAGGAATAAATTCACGTGGAATAGAACCACCTGAAATCTCATTCACAAACTGCAAACCGGTCTTACCTTCATCATTAGGTGATATAATAATTTGAATATCAGCAAATTTACCACGACCACCGGTCTGTTTCTTATAGGTTTCACGATGCTGGGTTGTACCAGTAATCGCTTCTTTATAAGAAACCTGAGGTGCACCCTGATTTACTTCAACCTTAAACTCACGTTTCAAACGATCCATGATAATGTCCAAGTGAAGCTCGCCCATACCTGAAATAATGGTCTGGCCAGTTTCTTCGTCTGTTTGTACGCGGAAAGTTGGGTCTTCTTCAGATAATTTACCTAAAGCCATACCTAATTTATCAACGTCAGCCTGAGTTTTAGGCTCGATTGCCAAACCGATTACCGGCTCAGGGAAATTCATCGATTCTAAAACAATAGGATGTTTCTCATCACAAAGCGTATCTCCTGTTTTGATATCCTTGAATCCAACTACTGCAGCAATATCTCCCGCTCCAACATTAGGAATTGGGTTTTGCTTGTTAGCATGCATTTGGAAAATACGTGAAATACGCTCCTTGTTGTCAGAACGCATATTATGCACATAAGAACCGGCCTCCAGATTACCTGAATAAACACGAATAAAACACAAACGACCCACGAAAGGATCGGTTGCGATCTTAAATGCTAATGCAGCAAATGGCTCTTTTTCACTTGGTTTACGGATAATTTCTTCGCCGGTTTCAGGATTAGTTCCTACGATACCTTCAACATCCATTGGAGATGGCAATAATTCCATCACATAATCAAGCATGGTTTGAACACCTTTATTTTTAAAAGATGAACCACACACCATCGGTACAATTTTCGCATCAAGAACGGCTTTACGTAATGCATCTAAAACTTCACGCTCAGTGATTGTTTCAGGAGCATCAAAAAACTTTTCCATCAGAGTCTCGTCGTATTCAGCAACAGACTCCAATAATTTTTCTCTCCACTCAGTAGCTTCAGCAACCATATCATCAGGAATTGGCACTTCTGTAAAGGTCATTCCTTTATCATGCTCATTCCAAACAATACCACGGAAGTTGATCAAATCAACTACACCTTTAAAGCTATCTTCAGACCCAATTGGCAATTGCAAAGGAACAGCATTGCTCCCAAGCATATCCTTAACCTGTTTCACAACCTTCAAGAAATCAGCACCTGAACGGTCCATCTTATTTACGAAACCTATACGGGCTACGTTGTAATTATTTGCTAAACGCCAGTTAGTTTCTGACTGTGGTTCCACACCATCAACTGCAGAAAAAAGGAATACCAATCCGTCCAGTACACGTAACGAACGGTTTACCTCAACGGTAAAATCCACGTGTCCCGGAGTATCAATAATATTGATATGATAGGTTTGATCTCTGTATTTCCAGTTAACTGTTGTAGCTGCTGAAGTAATGGTAATACCACGCTCCTGCTCTTGTGCCATCCAGTCCATTGTTGCGGCACCATCATGCACCTCACCAATTTTATGGCTCACACCAGAGTAGTAAAGAATTCTCTCAGTTGTTGTGGTTTTACCCGCATCAATATGGGCTGCAATTCCGATATTTCTTGTGTATCTTAAATCTCTTGACATTATTTTATCGTGTTAGAATCTGAAATGAGAGAATGCTTTATTAGCTTCTGCCATTTTATGAGTATCTTCTTTCTTCTTAACTGCAGCACCTTCACCTTTAGCGGCTGAAATAATTTCTCCGGCTAATTTCTCGGTCATGGTCTTCTCACCGCGCTTACGTGAATAATTGATCAACCACTTCATTCCTAAAGCGATTTTACGTTCAGGACGAACCTCTGTAGGTACCTGGAAGTTTGCGCCACCAACACGACGGGACTTAACCTCAACCGCTGGCATTACATTGTTCAAAGCTTTTTTCCAGGATTCCAATCCGTTTTCGCTTGTTTTTTTCTCTACTAATTCAACTGCATCGTAGAAAATTGAGTATGCGATAGATTTTTTACCGTCATACATCATATTGTTTACGAACCTGGTAACCATTACGTCGTTAAACTTTGGATCAGGCAGTAAGATTCTCTTTTTTGGTTTTGACTTTCTCATGTTGCTTTCCTCCGTTTAATTATTTCTTTTTACCCTTAGTTGGAGCAGCTGCTACCTGACCTGGTTTTGGTTTCTTAGTTCCGTATTTAGAACGACGTTGGTTACGTCCTGCTACACCGGAAGTATCCAAAGCACCACGAATAATGTGGTAGCGTACTCCTGGTAAATCTTTCACACGACCACCACGGATTAATACAATAGAGTGCTCCTGTAAATTGTGACCTTCTCCAGGGATGTAAGCATTCACTTCTTTTCCATTGGTTAAGCGCACACGGGCAACTTTACGCATTGCTGAGTTTGGTTTTTTAGGGGTAGTGGTATACACACGTGTGCACACTCCTCTTCGCTGTGGACAGCTGTCCAACGCTGGCGACTTACTCTTGTCAACCAGAGCTACTCTACCTTTTCTAACTAATTGTTGGATAGTAGGCATTTTTTCCTTTTAGTGTTTATATTATTTAACCCCTGCACTTCAGCTTATTACAGGCTTCATTTAGGGATTGCAAAATTAGAAATTTATTTTGATTTTCAATGGGTTGAATAAGAATTTATTTGGGGTGGAAGATGAGGACGGTGGTATGAGGTCTGAAGACGGAGATATGTGGATAGAAGTCTGAGGACAGACAACTGACAACAGATAAAAATAACAGCCGGAAATCAGGGACTGTTTATTGTATTATTGTCAGTCGGGCTAGAAGTTTACCCTCATGCCCGGAAGGAACTGGTTTCGTTTTGTAAAATTTAAGCCCTTAATGGATTTTTCATCCAAAAGCTAATGGTCAGATTGGGATTAGACAGCATAAGACAATGCTCGCAATAAAGGTAAAGAGCGATAATCCTTAAATTAAGATCATACTCTGAAATAATTTTGAATAGTTGAGTAATTATCAATCTCCAAAAACCTCGTCCAAATCCAGTTCAAATCCGGGAAGGACTTCAGAATACACTTTCTCACTTAAAGTAAAGAGTTTAGAGGGCTGATATTTTCCCCTCACATCCAAGGTATACTTTAGCAAGGTTTTGTCTCCCGGACTTAATAGCCAGTATTCTTTAACTCCAAACTCTTCATAAATGCTGTATTTATTAAGAAGCTCTGTCTTGTTATTTCCCGGAGAGAGAATTTCAATGACCATATTGGGCGCTCCGATACAACCACGACTATCTATTTTATTGGGATCGCAAATAACGCAAATGTCAGGCTGTAATACTGTAAATATATCTTTGTCAGCTTTACTATCACTATGGAACCTTACATCAAAAGGTGCATAATAAATCTTACAGGGTTTATCTTTTAAATAGTTATAAAGCTCGGAAGATATTTTTACGGATACTTCCTGATGCAAAGGAGACGGTGCAGGACTCATTTTAAATACTCTGCCTTTAATGAGCTCAACCCGATCATCAAAAAGCCAATTTGAATAATGGGCATAGCTATAGGTCAAAGACAAGTCAATATCCTCAAGGGCTAAAACCTTAGCTTTTGGATCAGGAATAACATAGGTTTCAGACTTATTCATCGTGATTTACTCTTCATACGAATTTAATTAAAAATGTGTTTAATCCCTAAAGAAATGAGTAAACGGTTAACTAGGATGTGCTGAAATTTACCGTTTACACAATCTCTCATACCAGTGCCTGCCTACAGTGTAATAAATCATATAATTTCATTCAGGCTTTGTAATTATTGATTTAAAAACTTAAAAAAATAACCTATGAAAAATATTACTTCTGAAAATCTCCATATGAGTTATGATCCGGATGAAAATAAGCGGATGGAGAACGAATTATTACAATTAAAACTAATAGCCGAGCTGGGTGTTGAGGCTCATATTTCGGCAAATACACCTGCATCTATTGAAAATAGACTTCTAAAGAACATGCTTGCCTTTGAGAAAGGATCAGCTGAAACAGAAGAGATCAATATTTTCGGCCTAATTGGAAGGCCTGTTTTTATTCCTGAATCTAAACTTAATGACGCTTCCATTGAAGCGGCATTAAATAAAATAATGGTTCTGCTAAACGAGAAACAAATTGCACTCGACTTTCTGGGGACTTATGACTTTCGGACGAAATATAAATTCATCACTGAAGAATTATTCGAAGAGAAGGTGATGAATGTACAACTACCGGGTATGATTATGCATTTTATATACGAAGAATTTCATCCCAATCATAAACTTGATATCGGGCATAAAGCTGAAAAATTTATCAATGCCTTGTTTAGTCAGGAGAAAGAGCAGATTTCCTTTAGTCTTGCTGATGATCTTATACTGCCAGACAGAAGAGTTTGGAAAAAGGATAGGGTCATGGATAGATTAGTCAAAGTTTTTGACTCCTTTCCTGAGTTTACAAATGGCAAATTTACCATTACAGAAATTAATTTTGAGAT
>CAMBFY010000067.1 GCA_945865415.1 Sphingobacterium thalpophilum | reverse complement strand
GCAAGTGAAATTCTAAATAAGAAAAGAAAATTAACACTTGAAATGATCAGACAACTTCATGATAATTTTAAAATACCAACAGAAGTATTAATTCAAGCTTATAAATAAAAAAGCCCAGCCACTAACAGCACCTACCCAAAAGGCGGGGTGTCGTGTTCCAAAGACAGTTTTGTGGTTACAGAAAGTTCTGTGCTGGCAGACAGTTTAGTGCTTCGAAATCCACTTCTTCTCCAAGCGCCAAAACGCTAACAGTCATTGCAAGACGACCTCATCAAAATCAGAAAATTGATTAACATGACAAAAATAGAAATAGCAAAGGCTTTCTCAAATGGAGAATTTGAAAAAACAAACCTGTTTATTTCGGACACAGCAATTTGGACTGTTGTAGAAGAAGATGTTTTCATTGGTAAACAGGCAATTATTGACAATTGTGAACAAGTTGGTAGTTACTTCCGGACCGTAACAACTAACCTCAAAACACTGAACATAATTACTGAAGGAAATAAAGTAGTAATTAACGGAACTGCCGAATTTCTGAGAGACAACAAAAGAGTTTCATTTGTCTCAGCTTGCGATTTGTATGAGTTTGACGATAACAATCTTATTCAAACTATAACCTCTTATTGTATTCAAAAAACTAAAATGGACTAACCGAAATAATAACGAAAAACCGCTAAAAACTACAATCAAAAGCTTAGAACAAAGTGTAACTAAACTTAAGGTCATGAATTTTACAAAATTAGTACCCAGTATCTTTTATACAAACATTTCAGACGGACTGAAATTATTTGTCGATTGTCTACATTTTAAAATTGAACACAAAGATTTTAATTCATCACAACCATACTGTGTGTTAGAAAAAGACGGAATAAGAATTATGGTTTTTCAAGACGAACAATTAGCCAAAGAACATTACCCGGAGTTAAGACTTGAGACAAATAATATTGAGCAAGTTTATGCAAAAGTATCTGCATCTCATCCTCATCTACTTCATCCAAATCTTAACAAGATTACAACAAGGCCTTGGGGTGCAAAGGAATTTGCAATTAAAGACAATCAAACAGGTATTAGATTTCAACAATGGTAAAATTATTGGCAATGGAAAAACAACGAACCGCTAAGCTTGTATTGGCAATAGTGGTCCTGGCAGTTGTAAACTCAACATTTGCAATCCTAGTGGGCATTTATGCAAATATTGGGCTGACGTTTTTCAAATGCCCCACCATCTCCAATTCATAGCCGCCGATAGTTAATTTTTAAAATCAAGTTTTGTGGTAAAAGTCCCGCCCTTCTGGTAGCTGCAAAACGTTGGCTTTTACAG
Source organism: Sphingobacterium thalpophilum (assembly GCA_945865415.1). Lineage (GTDB taxonomy): Bacteria > Bacteroidota > Bacteroidia > Sphingobacteriales > Sphingobacteriaceae > Daejeonella > Daejeonella thalpophilum_A. The sequence continues at coordinate 10,608 of CAMBFY010000067.1, read as the reverse complement.
AAACCATCGCAGCAGAAATGCAAGGAACAGGCCTAAACGTAACAGCACTTTGTCCAGGCACAGTAGAAACACCATTTCATAAAGATTCAATTCAAAAACAAATGCGATGAGTGCGATCAAACCTATGCCAGCAGATATTGTAGCTAAAGCAGGAGTTAATTATATTTGAATGAAAAAGGTAAAAAAATAGTCGGTTTTATGAATTGGTTTTTAAGCAATTTGCCAGTATTAACATCCGACAAAATAATGGTGAAAACAAAAAAGAATTTAGCAAGCATAAAACAATGATAGACTTCATTCAAAACATAAAGGCAAGGAACGAAACACTATTTTATTTTGGACTTGTCTGCTTATTTTTATCACTTTTATTTTTGATTTTAGCAAAGATAACTTCAACACAGGTCTATGGCGTAAATGCTTGGTATAAGCCTTTTAAATTCGCATTTTCAACTTTGACTTTTGCCTGGGCTATGGCTTGGTATTGTTATTATTTACCCGATTTCAATATCAAGTTATTTAATTGGTCAATCATTATTTTATTGGGGTTCGAGATAGTTTACATTGGCATTCAGGCAAGTAAAGGTCAATTATCGCATTATAATTTAAGTTCAGGTTTTTACGCTGCAATGTTTTCCTTGATGGGTTTAGCTGCAACATTGGCAACACTTTATACTGCATATGTTGGCTTTTTATTTTTCAAAAATTCATTTCCAGATTTACCAACATACTATGTTTGGGCAATACGATTTGGTATCATTATTTTTGTAATCTTCTCTTTTGAGGGTTTTGCAATGGGTTCAAGGCTGAATCATAGTGTCGGAGCCATAAACGACAATTCAAATTGGTTTATAGTTGGTTGGAGCACAATAGTTGGTGATTTGAGAGTTTCACATTTTATAGGAATGCACGCCTTGCAAGTTTTACCGATACTTTCTTACTATGTTTTAAAAAACACAAAATTGACAGTTGGACTTTCAATTATTTATGGACTATTGGCTTTGCTGACACTTATTCAGGCGCTGCAAGGACGACCATTACTAAGGCAAGATAACACAGTAGCTAAAATAGAATAGTTAGACACCTGAGAAAACCACTACCGCTAAAGTGACATAGAAAAAATAAAAAGCCAACCTTTGTGTACCACATTGACTTGACCCAACCACACCCAAAGCCTACCCACCTCCCCATAACAATCGCTACTTTACAAATAGAATACTTATAGTCCGTAGACTTATTGACATCTATTCGGCAGTTTTGTGCTCTAGGGAAATTTTTGTGTAAATTCATTTTGTAAGGTTTCGATTTTCTTCCTGCCATTCATGGATAATTCTGATGCCATAATAAATTTGTGTGTGTGAATTTACTATTATCGTATAATTAGTCAATAGTCGTAACTTTAGTTACTAAACAATTAAAGTTATTAGAAGAAATAAACGCTTCTAAAATAATTCTAAATTCAAAATAATATTATGGGCAAAGAATTAACCAATAAAATTATTGGCAATCCAGCTAAAATTGAAAATCTGGAAGTAGCTGTAAATTTAGGCAGATATCTATAGCCATTTTGAGCTAGCTGAAACTTATTGGAGTTATCGTTTCGCATCAAGTTTTCGTTAAACCGAAAATTCAAAGCTTACCAAATCCAACCATCTCAAAGCGCTAAGCACTTATAGGCAAAATTAAAAAGTTAGTGTTACACCATGAATACACACGCAGATAAGACTCAGGAAAGCAAGAGCAAAGCTTGATTGCTGCCTACCGAGGGACCAAAGCGATTGTGAAACAATGAATTTGCATGAATAAAAATCCTCTCATTAATATCTCGCTTGCAACAAGTATGGATAGAAATACCATTTATCAGCTTCGTCATGAAGTCTATGCAGCAGAGTTGATGCAGCACTCACTTAATGAAGCAATGAGGTTGCAAGACAAATTAGATGAACACAATGTATACATTACTGCAAAAATAAATTCAGAAATTATTGGTTTCATCAGTGTTACTCTTCCTGATAAGAACGATTATTCCATTGATAAATATTTCACTCGAAAGGAAATACCTTTCGCAGTAGATGCCAGTACATTCGAAATGAGAATATTGACCGTTCTAAAGGCATATCGGGGAAAACCCATTGCGCTGGTTCTCATGTGGGCGGCTTTTCGCTTAATTCAGTCTCTGGGCGGTTCCAATATCATGGCCATAGGGCGATCTGAAGTGCTTGAAATGTATAAAAAACTGGGCTTCAAAGCTACCAACAAAGAGCTTAAGGCTGGTAAAGTATCTTTTACATTAATCTATGGAATAATAGAGGAATTGAATGCTTTCATAGCAGATAATTTCAAAAATACGTTAATCAAGATAAAAGATCAATGTGAGTGGAAATTGGCTATTGACTTTTTTAAACCAGCCAATTGCTATCATGGAGGGGCTTTTTTTGATGCCATCGGAAATGAATTTGATGACCTCAATAAAAGAAAAAATATCATCAATGCAGATGTATTGGATGCCTGGTTTGATCCGGCTCCACAGGTGATTAAAGAAGTGCAAAACCATTTATCATGGATTTGCAAAACCTCTCCTCCTACAGATTGTTCGGGTATGGCCAATGGTATAGCCAAAGCACGAGGACTTAAGCCAGATAATGTTCTTCCCGGCTCTGGCTCATCCGATTTAATTTTTCTAGCTTTTAGAGAATGGTTATTGCCAGAATCACGCGTATTGATTCTTGATCCAACTTATGGTGAATACATTCATGTACTCGAAAATATAATTGGATGCCAAGTTGATCGCATCAATTTACTAAAAGCACATCATTATGTTTTAAACCTGGAGGACCTTTTAAACCTGGCTAAGAATAACTACGACTTAATAGTTATTGTCAATCCCAATAGCCCCACAGGGCAGCATGTTCCATCGCAAAAACTCGAGCATGTATTAAGACAAATACCCAACAGTACTCGTATATGGATTGACGAAACCTATATCGAATACTGCGGAAAAGATCAGTCTCTTGAGAAATTTGCTATTAGCACAAGTAATATTATTATTTGTAAATCAATGTCTAAGGTATATGCATTAAGTGGTCTTCGTGCTGCTTACTTATGTGCGTCACCATTTCAACTTGAAAAATTAAGATCTATTTCTCCCCCGTGGGCAGTGAGTCTCCCATCTCAAATAGCAGCATTAGTCGCCTTAAAAGAGGATCATTATTATCAAAAATGCTATGAGCAAACCCACTTACTGAGAGAAGAATTTTCCAAAGAATTGCTGAAATTCACTCCATTAGAAGTGTTACAAAGTAAAGCCAATTTTATACTTTGCTATCTCCCTGAAAATGGTCCTGATGCTGCATCAATTGTTTCTAAATGCAAAGAAATGAACCTATATTTAAGAGATGTTTCTAACATGGGAAATAATTTCAATAAACATACCATCAGAATTGCGATAAAAGACAAGGAAACAAATCAAAGGATGCTGGAAATTATTAAGCAAGTTCTAGATCATTGAAATATAAAGTACCGCTAACATTATTTTAGCACACATGTAAGCTCAGTGCTCTGCAAACGCATGAATAGGCAATCATCCGGATAGCTATCGGGTAGCGGAAATCGCCAAATCATGTCATTGCCAAACCTTAATAGAAAATGTATTGAAAAAACAGTCAACCAAACAAAGCTTCCAAAGCAGAATAAAGCCATGAGAAAAATATTTTTATTTTTAGCTTTCCTCGTGATCAGTTTTTCTTGTTTTTCGCAGAGCCGATATGTTTCTGAAACAACAAAAAAAATTGTATACGCCAGAGATAGAGGCATTTGTAAATGCTGCGGAAGCTCTGTAAACCTAGAATATGATCACATAACACCTTTCTCATGTGGCGGAACTAGCGAGGTATCTAATATTCAGTTACTTTGCCAAACATGTAATCGAAGTAAATCCAACAGTTGTATCTGTAAAGTGCATAATAAAAGGGTTGGGACTGATTGCTGTGATAAAAATACAACTAAAAAGTCGTCGAGTACTTCAAGCCAATGCATCGGTACAACAAAGAAAGGAGCCAGATGTAAAAACAAAACAACCAATTCAAATAGTCGATGTTACCTACACTAAAATTTTCAAAAAAAGCTACATGGTATGAAAACAACAATCTTGTTCGCATTAGATCTTAAAACTGAAGAAATACTCATTTCAGAAACTGAAAAAGGAAGTAATAAAGTAAATTTAATCGAGCGTATTCAGCGTAAAGATAATGAGTTGCTATTTGATGCGATTGTTACCTTGACCAGAATTGCAAGTTCTGCTGATATTGACCTGGCCATTTTTAAGGCTATGGATAAAGTTTGTCAAATGATTTACAGTAAACATGTTGAAACTAAATGATCGCCAGAATAGTGAATTCCAACAATAACCTAACTGATGCAGGATTTAAGTCAGCATAATCTACTTGTTTGCCTCAGCACTTAAACATGGATCTTTTCAATACCCTTCCGGACAAACAAATAAATCACTTGCCGAAAGACGGGACAGTTCATTACTATGGTATGGTACTGAATAGGCACAAGGCCGACTATTATCTTAATGCTCTCCTGCAAACAATAGATTGGCGAAATGATGAGGCTGTTATTTTTGGCAAAAGAATCATCACCAAACGAAAAGTTGCCTGGTATGGCGATGAGCCCTTTGAATATACTTACTCCAGTACAACGAAATCAGCTTTACCATGGACTCAGGAACTTTTAGAACTGAAATTACTCATTGAGCAGCAAACTGGTGAAACCTATAATTCCTGCCTCCTAAACCTGTATCACACTGGTGAAGAAGGAATGGCCTGGCATAGTGATGCAGAAAAGGTTCTGAAAAAAAATGGAGCCATTGCCTCTTTAAGTTTGGGTGCAGAGCGCAGGTTTGCATTCAAACATAAAGTAAGTAAAGAAACCATTAATTTATTCCTGCAGCATGGCAGCTTACTCTTGATGAAGGATCATACTCAAACCCACTGGCTGCACAGGCTCCCCCCTACTAAAATAATCAGCAAGCCCAGAGTGAACCTTACATTCAGAACGATCAACAGATAATACCCTTAACTTAAGGCATTTCAAATACCTAGATAAAGTGGATTTATTATCCGATATCTTCATTCAATTGTAATAATCAACCCGCCGGCCAAAACATTCATTCTCCCACGGGTCTTATTTCTATCTTTGTTTAAGACTAACAATAACAAGATTAAATTGAACTCATTTAGCGACTTAGAAAAGGATAGAATTGTAGAAATGGCCTGGGAAGACCGTACCACTTTTGATGCCATAAAAGCACAATTTGGTATTAATCAAGGCGAAGTTGAAAAGCTAATGCGCCAGGAACTCAAGGATTCTAGTTTTAGGCGATGGAGGAAAAGGGTTTCATCAGGAGTTGGTGTTAAACACGCGTTTAAGGCTAATCCGGATATGCTCCGATTCAAATGCACGAGGCAAAGGAGTGTGAGCATGAATAAAATTTCTAAAAGATGATTTCCCTGTTAAAATTTCTATGCTGAAAGCTGCCTGATAAAGTATATGAAAGCAGAAGTTTTGAAGAAGCAGGAAATAAATATTGTGTGGATCAAAAGAGATATCCGCACACAAGATCATTTACCTCTGCAATATGCAGATGCAGGCATGATCCCTTTTCTGATTATCTACCTCATTGAACCTTCCATGATTAGTTACAGGGATACCTCCCTGAGACACCTTCAGTTTCAATATCATTCCATTAAAGATTTTAACTCCTTTCAAAATCGTACCGGCAAATTGATCCACACCTTTTATGGAGAAGCGCAGGAAGTATTTGAACATCTGAGTAGTACATTCGAAATAAAGGAACTCTTCAGTTATCAGGAGAGTGGAATTAAACTGAGCTGGAAGCGCGACCAATGGCTTGCAAAATTTTGTAAACTACATCATATTAAATGGATAGAATTTCAAAAAGACGGGGTGATACGCGGTATCCAAAACAGAGAAAACTGGGATAAGAAATGGTTTGAAGCCGCTTGCAGTAAAATTATCGTAAACCAGCAATCATTTAACTGTTTACAACTTAAGCACAATTTTAATTTACCTGAACAGCTCAAAACTGACCTTGAAAACTATCCAAAAGAGTTTCAACCTGCCGGTGAGCAGCATGCCTGGCGATACCTACATAGTTTTATTGAAGGCAGGGGTTCTGCCTATCATAAAATGATATCCAAACCGCAAGAAAGCAGGAAATCATGCAGTCGCTTATCTCCATTTTTAGCATGGGGAAATATTTCAATCCGGCAGGCCTTTCAATTTGTTAGCTTGCATCCGGCCTACACCAACAATAAATTTGCTTTTAGTGGTATGCTTACCCGCCTTAAGTGGCACTGTCATTTTATTCAAAAATTTGAAATGGAATGTAGCTACGAGCTTTCGTGTATTAATCAAGGATATGAATCCTTAAAACATGAAAATAATACCGCAATTCTGGAGGCATGGAAGGAAGGAAAAACAGGTTATCCGCTTTTCGATGCTTGTATGCGCTGTCTAATTAAAACAGGATGGATCAATTTTAGAATGAGGGCAATGCTGGTTTCTGTTTTATGTTATCATTTTGACATTGACTGGAGACTTGGGGTTTATCACTTAGCGAATCAGTTCCTGGATTATGAACCCGGTATACATTATACTCAATTTCAGATGCAGGCAGGAACTACTGGCGTCAATACCATCAGAATGTATAATCCTGTAAAGCAGTCTAAAGAGCATGATCCGAATGGTTTATTTATCAGGAAGTGGGTGCCTGAACTTCAAAATATTGCTACTATACACATTCATGAGCCCTGGAAAATGACTGAGCTTGAACAAAAATTTGCTGGCATCAGATTAGGCCATGATTATCCCCTACCTGTTGTAGATTTAGAATTAGCCGGAAAGAATGCCAAAGAAAAAATCTGGGGTTACAGAAAAAATGAACTTGTTCAGATGGAGAACCAACGCATTATCAGTAAACACACAAGAAATAAAAAGAAAATAGGCAAGGTTAAAAAAGATAAGGCCTTAGGTTGAGTTTACTGGTATGAAGAAAAGCGAACTGCCTCAAAAAATTTGTCTTGTTTGTAAATTACCCTTTAACTGGCGTAAGAAATGGGAAAAGAACTGGAGTGAGGTAAAATATTGCAGCGAAAGATGTAAAAGATCAAAAAATAAGGAATGAAAACGATTAAACTCATTTTCCCGCATCAATTATTTGAATTTAATCCGGTTTTTTCTGCTGAAGGTCTAATTTACCTGGTAGAAGAAAGCTTATTCTTTAATCAGTTTAACTTTCACAAGCAAAAAATAGCTTTTCATAGGGCATCTATGAAGTATTAAGAAAGCTTTATTTTGGAAAAAGGCATTTCAGTTACTTACATTGAAGCTCATGAACCTGAAGCAGATGTCAGAATACTGATTAAAAAAATAAAAGATTCAGGTCTCGGACGTCTGGTTATAGTAGATCCGGTTGATAATTGGTTATTGAACCGAATAAAAAGTTCATGCCAAAAATTAAATATAGAACTTAGTATCCTGGACTCACCAATGTTTCTGAATACCACTGAAGATCTTGCGTATTTTTTCAATCCATCCAAGAAGAAATTTTTCCAAACCGAATTTTATAAGCGGGAACGAATCAAAAGAAAAATCCTGATTGATGATTCAGGAGGGCCAGAAGGTGGGCAATGGACATTTGATGGTGAGAACCGGAAGAAATTTCCCAAAGGAAAGTCAGTGGTAAAGACTGAATTTCCTGAATCCGACCATTATTTATTTGAAGCTAAGGCTTACACCAGGCAATATTATGCCAACAATACCGGAAATTTAAGCGAAAGGGTAAACTACCCGATTGGATTCAGGGCAAGTGAAGAATGGCTCGATCAATTTCTTGAAAAACGTTTTGCCGAATTCGGAGATTATGAAGATGCAATTATACACAAGGAGCTGCTTCTGAATCATAGTTTACTCACACCCATGCTGAATATTGGCCTCCTGACTCCAAAGCAGATTGTTCAAAAAACCCTGGATTACAGTAAACAAAATAAGATTCCAATTAACTCTGTAGAAGGATTTATTCGGCAAATCATTGGATGGAGAGAGTTCATGATGGGAGTATACGTCACAAAAGGAAGCGAAGAGCGAGTCAGGAATTTCTGGGGCTTTAGCCGAAAAATCCCAAAAAGCTTTTATGATGGTACTACAGGAATTTTTCCCGTGGATGAAACAATAAAAAAAGTTCTTGAAACGGGTTATTGTCATCATATTGAGCGATTGATGGTTCTTGGCAATTTCATGTTGCTCTGCGAATTTGATCCGGATGAAGTTTACCGATGGTTTATGGAGTTATTTATTGACGCTTACGACTGGGTGATGGTTCCAAATGTTTATGGAATGAGCCAATTCGCAGATGGAGGATTAATGTCAACAAAACCATATGTAAGTGGCAGTAACTACCTTATGAAAATGAGCGACTACCCAAAAGGCCCCTGGCAGGAAATATGGGACGCGTTATTTTGGCGATTCTTAGATATTCACCGGGTTTTCTTTCTTAAAAACCCGAGGTTAGGTATGCTGGTTAAGACGTTCGACAAATGGGATGAAAGCAAAAAGAAATCTGTTCATCACTTGGCTGACAATTTTATTGGGAATTTAGGGTTGAAATGAGTAAATAGTTATATAACCTGTTGCAGATGTAGAAATGGTTGATATAAAGCACCATTTGAATTCAACCAAATATCACCAATCAAATAAGCAAGCAAAAACATGAAAATTTTGCTTACAGGTGTAACCGGATATATTGCGTACAAGTTATTACCTGTTCTCTTCGAAAATGGACATGAGGCTATTTGTTGTGTAAGTGATAAAACAGATTTAACAGAAAAAATTATTCAAATACTAATCTCTCTGTAATAGAGGCTGATTTCTTGAACGAATCAAGTCTGCAACCTATTTCGAAAACTATTGATATAGCTTATTACCTGATGCATTCCATGTCTATCAGATTGGCGATTTTGAAAACATGGAGAAGGTTTGTGCAAGTAATTTCAAAAACTGAGTGGAGCAAACTAATGCCCGGCAGGTGAATTATCTTAGTGGAAGCGGAAATGCCTAGGAACTGTCTAAACATTTGACATCCCGTCAAAATGTTGAAAGTATTTTAGTGGATTCAGAATTTGCTCTGGCTACACTCAAAGCCGGGATAATCGTAGGCTCTGGGAGTTGATAAAAATATAAACATTTTCAAGATCAGAGGACTTACAAATTTTATACATTTACAACATGCACCCCGACATCGGCAAGAAATACGATAAAATTGCAAAGTGGTGGCATGAGTACCATGTCAACAGCTCATATGGCATTGAGCAGATTGAAAGAGCCCTCTCTTATTGTCAAAAGAAAGGAACAGCTTTGGATGTAGGCTGTGGAAGCGGTGGAAGGATAATCCGTAAATTAGAACAGGAAAATTTCAATGTTTATGGAATTGATGCCTCAGCAGAAATGATTGCCATTTCCGAATCTCAGCATCCTAAAAGCAATTTTGAGGTTTGCAATATCATCGACTGGAAAATCGATAAGCAGTTTGACCTGATCATTGCCTGGGACAGCATATTTCATTTACCGATCGAAATGCAAATACCGGTCATTTCAAAGCTCTGTGGGATGCTCAATAGCTCGGGAATACTAATCTATACTTTTGGGAATACAGTTGGTGAAGATCAGAGCGAATGGCATGGAGAACAATTTCCATACAGCAGTATCGGCATAAATGGAAATCTGAAAACAATTATGGAATCTGGCTGCGAATGCCTGCATCTAGAGCTAGATCAGTATCCGGAACATCATGCTTATATTATTATCAGGAAAGACTGAACTTAGATTTATGCTTTCTTCTATAAATTATTACCCCCCATTACCTGCAATGGAATTGATTTCTTGAAAATTGTAGCTTCAAACATGGCCTGAATGGATATAAAGATTGAAAATCCAATTTTAATTGGCCGGCATCGATGATGGTTTTAGTAAAATGGAGATGTTTTAAACTTTTACCGCATAAAAATGGCTCCAAGGGAACGAACCAATTGGAGTACCTGAAAAGACATATCCAACAAAATGATTGAAATGGAAAACTTTGAAGAAACTCCTGATTTTAATTTTCACCACAAAAAAAAATAAAAATTATCTTGCAATATGTTAAACGCCTCATTAATTCTATTTTGAGATCGCCCTCTTATGTATGATATGGACAGCGAACCTCAACCCACCCATGTGGGTCAAAATACTGTGCTGAATTATGCTATTAAATGGTTGTGCCTAACCATTATTGTTGGAATTCTTACCGGAACAGCCTCCGCCTTTTTTTTGGTTTCATTAGACTGGGTAAGTAATTTTCGCGAAAATAATTTTTGGATAATTGCATTTTTACCTATTGGCGGACTTACCATCGGTCTTGCCTATCATTATTGGGGCGATAATGTAGTTAAAGGCAATAATCAATTACTCGAAGAGTTTCATAATCCAAAACAGGTGATTCCACTAAAAATGGCTCCAATGATTTTCTTCGGAACATTAATCACTCATCTA
>CAMBFY010000066.1 GCA_945865415.1 Sphingobacterium thalpophilum | reverse complement strand
ACCTCCCTCGCTTACGTTGCAGGAGTAGCTGTAATGAAAGACCTATCTGCTTTCAGAGTTGCTCTAATCACGAATCTTGAACCGGTTTATGGCATTATCCTGGCCTTTATGTTCTTTGGCAAGAGAGAACAGATGACCCCGGGATTCTATGCAGGAGCAATAATTGTTCTTGGTACAATCTTCCTTTATCCCTATCTAAAGAACATAAAAAGAAAGCCAATTTCCAAAACGCCCATCGGTTAGGGGAGATTTTTTTTTACACTAAGCTAAATAATTTAGGAGCTCAAAACCCTAATTTTATAGTGTGCCAGAAGCCTTGAATAAAAAACCAGTTCAACAACTACTTTTTAAATAATTCAGGGTTGAGTCGTAACTTTATATATGTACCATCCAGTACCAATAATTGCCGTGAAAGGTATCAATTATAACATGTAAAAATGATGTATATAGTCTGGGTAAAAATTAACAGAGGCAGCTGGTTCATTTTAATATCTTCAAAAACGTAAGTTTATTTAGAAGTTAAAATATTAATGAAAACAATCCGGTAAAATCAGCGATTCAACTTTGAAATACAAGAACAATGAAAAGCATCTTAATAAAACCGGAAGGCTTATAATTATCTTAATTCTTATTTTAAAGAAATGTCTAAATTATGAAGCTTTCGGGCAATGCCATTTTTTTTTATTTGAATAAAAACATGCTTAAAGCATAATTTAGTGACTAAAATTTGATTTAATTTAAGTTTTATTCATCTAAAATATTAATTTAAATTATTAATAATCAATTATATATGATATTATTTTAAATGAAAAGTTCATATAAAATTAATACGATATAACAATAAAAACTAATATCATTAGCAAAGCAACTATTTGATGAAAAAAATAATACATAAATTCCTTTATATTAGTGTATTTACGTCATTTATATTATGTTTAAATGTAGTAACAGTTTTTGCCCAGATTTTTAACTCTGAACAGAACCCTTCGGGCATAAAATGGATGCAGATTCGGACTGAAAATTTCCAAATCATCTATTCTGTTGAACTTAGTGATGAAGCTCAAAGAATGGCAAATACCCTTGAACATCTGATTAGTGGGGTCAGTAAATCACTAAATAAAAAGCCTAGACCAATATCTATAATACTTCAAAATCAGGCTGTCATTTCCAATGGTTTTGTGCAGCTTGCACCCAGACGCTCGGAGTTCTACACTACCCCACCTCAGAACCTCGACTTCCAGGATTGGCTCAATGGATTGGCCATTCATGAACTTAGACATGTAGTACAGTTTGATAAATTAAGTCCCGGACTAAAGGCTCCATTTTTTGAAGAATTAGCACTTGCCATTTTCGGAATCAGTCTCCCTCCCTGGTTCTATGAAGGTGATGCTGTTGGAATGGAAACTGCACTAAGCCATGCTGGTCGCGGCAGGCTTCCGGATTGGGAGCTGGTTTTCAAAACAAATACACTAAGTACTCTTCCCTACTCTTATTCAAAAAATTATTTCGGGTCTTTTAAAGACTTTACACCCGGGTACTACCAACTCGGTTATTTCATGACCACAAAGCTAAGAAGAGATTATGGAACAAATATTATCGATAGTGTCTTAACAAGGGTCGGCAGAAATCCGTTAAGACCATTCAACCTCAGTAATTCGATTAAAAAATTTACGGGTCTGAACAGCAAAATGCTTCACGATACAACAGTTACTGAACTCAAATCACTTTGGCAAAAACAATCTGCTGCATTGATACCGGTAAATTATGTGGCACTAAACAAGAGAAGGGATTCCTTACCAGCAGACTACCTGCTGCCGGTAAGCAGTTACAAAGGTGAAATTATTGCTTTGAAGCAAAATCTGACGAATACTCCAGCATTAATACTAATCAACTCTGAAGGCAGTGAGCGTGTACTTCTTAAAATAGGCTTTCAAACCGAGTATAATTTCAGATATGCTGCAGGGAAAATTGTTTGGGATGAATTGAGATTTGACAAGCGCTATGGAAAGCGGTCTTTCAATGTAATTAACATTTACGATTTAACAAGTAGTACAGTTAAACAAATCACTCATAAAAGCCGATTGTTCTCTCCTAGCCTTTCTCCGGATGCTAAAAAAATTATAGCAGTTAAAATCAGTACCTCTAACCTATTCTCCTTGATTGAACTGGATTCAGAAAATGGAAATATCCTGAAGGAATATCCTGTAAAAGAAGGATTAAGTCTGCAAAGTCCATCATATAATGAACAGGGAGATAAAATAATTTCTGTTTTGATGAGCAAGGATGGTGCAGCACTCATAGAATTCAATCAAGCAGATGGAAGCCAAACTATAATCTCCCCATTTCAAAGACAGCAACTTAGCCGACCGGTATATGCCGGCAAAAACATTTTATTCAGAGCACATTATGAGGGCGTTAACAATATTTTTTGTCTTACGCCTGAGAAGAAAGTGATTTCACTGAGCGCGGCAACTTTCGGGGCCACCAATCCATCTTATGATAAGGAAAACAACAGATTACTTTTCAATAATTATCAGATCAAAGGGTACGATATAGCGAGTATACCATTAGATCTGCAGACTCCAAACCGGGAATTAGCAAATACTTTCATAGATTATGCTGCAATAATTGTTGATCAGGAAGCCAATTCAACTATTCTAGACTCAATACCACAAAATAGATATCCTGTCAAATCCTACAAGGAAATCAATAATTTATTTAATTTCCATAGCCTATCTCCAATTGCAAAAAGCAGTGAAACCAATAATGAACTGAGTATTGGTTTAAAGCTCAAATCAAATAATCAGTTAAACACCCTTGATCTTTATGGCGGTTATCAATATAATTCAGGTTTGAGAAGGGGTGAATATGTAGCTGGTATAAGTTTTAAACGTTTTTATCCTATACTGGACATTACTTATACAAACCGGGCTAATCTAAACTTCTACAGGCAAAACAATCTTTTGATTCCTGTAAACTGGCGTGAAAACCTTACCGAAGCTGAATTCACAATTCCATTTATTTTTAACAGGCTCAACAAAACTTTTAGAATGGGTTTGAGGAGTTCAACTAGCTTTACTTCAAGGTATGACATTCAAAATAAACCTAATAATTTCATCAGTAAACTAAAATTTCCAATGAGATATCAAGTATATTTTAGTCGGAATACGCAGCGTAGTTTAAGAGATCTTGCACCTGCCTGGGGACAAAATTTTTCTATTTCCTATTCACATCTGCCATTCCAGAACTTACTTATTGGTAGACTACTATCCTTTAGAAGCGTAATTTATACTCCCGGATTAATGAGTAACCATTCATTCCAAACCAGTTTCAACTATCAGAATACTAGTGGAGCCTATAATTTTAATATAGAAATTCCAAGAATCAGCGGGTATGCTAATTTAAGTCTAAATAGCCGGCTCAGAAACACACTCTTATTAGATTACAACTTCCCACTATTCTATCCTGACTCTGAGATTGGTCCTTTTGCTTATATTAAACGAGTGAAAGGCGGTATTTTTGCTGATTTTGAGAATATTGGAAAAGGTGCCCCATTCCAGCCACGTACCTTCGGATTAGAATTAAGCACAGACATGAACCTGATGCGTTTCCTGCTCCCAAATTTCGAACTTGCTGGAAAACTAATTCTGTCAAGGGATAATGGAATCCGGAAACCTATCCTTGAATTTGGATTTTCATATGATTTTTGAGTATTTTTCATAATTGTAGTAAAAAACCTTATTTTTCACTGTTTAAGATCAATTCATAGAGGATTCTTCATAAACAACATACAGGGGAATAATTTTGTATTTTTACACCAACAACCGATAACTGAAATTTTACTTAATAGTTTTCATCATGTCCTTTAAAACCATCTTTATCATCGTTGTATCGGTACTTGTTACCATTATTTTAATGAATAATACCGACGAAATAAGCTTTTGGCTTTTCGGAAATGCCAGAATACCTAAACTGGCGATTCTGGGACTTATGTTCGGACTTGGACTTATTATAGGATTCATTGCAGGCCGACCAGGTAAGAACTCCCAAAAAATTTCCGATAATAATTCTGAGCCATTACCATATAATAGTTCAGAGAGTAGTACGAAAGACCAGGATCTTTTAAGCGATGAGGACCGCGAATACATCAGGTAGAGTAAAATTATAATCCTTTTAATACCACATTCTGTCAAGTCAAGGTAAATGCTGGATTTCATCCAGTGATTACCTTAGAATACCAATTATAAGCTGATTCCTACTTACAGGCCGTAAAAAGCAAAAAAATATTTTTATTGACTTTCTTAAACAAAAGCAAGCGAAAAATAGGCTTAATTAAGTAATTTAATAGAAAAAGCCACTAATTCGAATAAAATTCCTTGCGAAAGAAGCATCATTTCCTTAATTATTCATATTTTCACGATTCTCATTAACTAAATCAGTAAATTATGAAACAAATTTCTACTTTTTTATTTTTACCCATTTTATTGTTTTTAACCATCAGTGTTCAGGCACAGGTTAAGGAGATAAGCGGGAAAGTTACCATCGCTGAGGACGGATCCAGTCTTCCGGGAGTAAGCGTTAGAGTGAAAGGTACAAGTACAGGGACAACTACAAGCCCTGACGGCACCTACCGTATTCAGGTACCGGGCAATGGTTCAGTGCTCGTGTTTACCTTCATGGGCTTTTCGGTTAAAGAAGTTACTGTAGGTACTCAGAGCATGATAAATGTTGCTATGGATACAGATAGTCAACAGCTCCAGGAAGTAATTGTAACCACTGGATTTAGTATAACCAGACAGCAAAAATCTCTGGGATATGCTGCTCAGGGAGTTAATTCGGAAGAATTAAACATCAACCGCCAACCAAATATTCTGAATGCATTGCAGGGTAAGATTGCAGGTGCAACCATCAGCAGCGTTGGTGGAGGGCCGGGCCAGGGAGCAAACATCCGCATCCGGGGAATAAACTCAATTGATGCATCTGCATCAAACGACCCACTTTATGTTATTGATGGAGTTCAGATAGATAACTCCACATCAACACAAGGTGCAGGAGCAGGAACAAATGTTCGTTCGGTAGGTAACAGAGCATCCGACCTCAACCCTGA
The DNA here is from genome assembly GCA_945865415.1 of Sphingobacterium thalpophilum. Taxonomy (GTDB): domain Bacteria; phylum Bacteroidota; class Bacteroidia; order Sphingobacteriales; family Sphingobacteriaceae; genus Daejeonella; species Daejeonella thalpophilum_A. The sequence continues at coordinate 6,826 of CAMBFY010000066.1, read as the reverse complement.
CGATATCGAAACAATAAATATCCTTAAAGGAGGTGCTGCAACAGCTATGTATGGTCTGAGAGGATCAAACGGTGTTGTTTTGATTACCACGAAAAAAGGTAAAACTAATGAAGTCAGAACCAATTTTTCAAGCACGTATGGCTTAGAAAACATCAATAAGACTCCGGCAGTTCAAACAGAATATACAGCAGGTATTTTAGGTGTTTATACACCGGTAGGCCTTGGTCCGGCTTGGGGTCCAACCATTGCAGAAGCAAAGGCAATTGACCCTACGCATCCTGATTTTCTATACCAGAATTATAAAAATGCATTTGATACCGGAAGCCAATTAAGAAACACAGTTTCGGTTACTGGAGGTTCAGATGCTGTAAAAATCTTTTCATCGGTATCTCAGTTTAATCATGATGGAATGCTTCCATTTACAGATTATCAAAATCTTTCTGCAAGGTTAAACACTGATATTAAAATTAGTCCGAAGATTATTGCAGGAATGAATTTGAGCTATAATAATTCAGGAGGTTATCGTTTTGATGCCGACCGTTATGGCGAGAGTTTAACTTATTTCTCAGGTCGCTGGGATGTAAGAGACTATATTAATCCGAATGGAACACAGCGATGGAGAGGAACAAACAACCCAATTTTCGGGGCTGCAACAAACCGGTTGAAAGACAATGTAAACCGTTTTATTGGTGGAGCTAATTTTGGATACTCCCCTACTTCCTGGTTAAATTTTAATTATCGTTTAGGTGTTGATACTTATACGGATGCCCGTAAACGTACTGCTCCAGGCAGATTAGGTATCCCTGGAGAAGCTGTATATGATAATGCGGATGGTTTTGTGGGTGAATACCTTACTCAGTACCGTGCAATCAACTCTACCTTTCTTGCCACTGCTTCCAAGCAAATTACTAAAGACCTGAATGGAACGCTGAGATTTGGGTATGAACTTTATGACAGAAGTGCAAAAGATTACGGTGTTTTAGGAAGTGTCTTAAGTATTTACAATGATTTCAGGTTAATGAATGCCAAAACTCTTCAGGTAAATCAGGGTTTAAATCAATATCGTTCTAATGGTTTTTTTGGAGAAGCTACTTTTGATTATAAAAACTACCTTTTCCTAACCTTAACAGGTCGTAATGATATTACCTCAACCCTTTCTTCAGAAAACAGATCATTCTTTTATCCTTCTGCTAGTTTGAGTTATGTATTTTCAGATAATATGAAATTACCTGAATTTATTGGTCAGAGTAAATTAAGATTATCTTATGCCAAAATTGGTAAAGATGCAGCTCCTTATTCTACATCGACAGGATTTTCAAATTATTCAGGATTACCAACAGGAAGTACCGGACTTACATTGGCATCGAACCTTGGAGACATCAATTTAAGACCTGAATTCACAGATACCTACGAGGCAGGACTTGAAATGGCCTTTTTTAAAAATAGATTGAGTTTTGACTTTACTTATTATTATTCATTAAGTAAAGACCAGATTACACAAGCTCAAATTTCCTCAACAACAGGTTATGTTACTGCATCAATCAACGCAGGATCAATACGCAACAAAGGTATTGAGCTTGTTTTGGGAGGAACACCAATTCAAACAAAGGACTTTACATGGGATGCCTCACTTAATTTCTCTGCAAACAGAAACAAAGTAATAAGCCTTAAAGAAGGTTTAACAGAGATTATCTATGGTGCTGCGACAGGTGGTTACATTAACTCACCGGTACAATTCAGATTGATACCAGGAGAGCCATATGGTAATATTTATGGTTCTTACTATCTGCGTTCTTATGGTACTGATGTAGAAGATCCAAATCGTACAGATAAATCCAAACCATTATTGATTGGCGCTAACGGTTTTCCTATTTCATCGCTTACCAGAAGAAAATTGTTAGGAAATTCACAACCTGACTGGATTGGTGGTATGTCAAATAACTTCACTTATAAACGTGTAACATTATCAACATTGATTGATGCTCGTTGGGGGTTTGAAAAGTTCAACAGACTGGAAAACTTTAATTCCGCTTTTGGTATTGCTGATTATACAACAAACCGCAGAAGCTATTATACTTTCCCTGGAAATCTTGCTGATGGCACTCCTAACACCAAACAAGTTTGGTTAGGTCAGGCAATCGGTCCGGATGGTGTGAATTATGGAGAGGGGTATTACAGACTTTACCACAGATCACTTTCTGAGCCATTTGTTCAGGATGCTTCGTGGATCCGTTTACGTTCAGCAAGTCTTTCTTATTCTTTACCATCCAAATGGTTGCCTAGAAAAGCAGTCCGTAATGCTTCAGTAGCAATCACTGGAAACAATCTATTATTGCGTACCGATTATTACGGTCTAGATCCGGAATCATTATCTGCTGATAGCGGAAGCAACGTGGATGGTTCGGCAGGTATGACATACCCTGCAGCAAGAACATTCCTATTTTCACTTAATGTTGGCTTTTAAAGAATATGAACATGCTTAAATTAAATAAATACAACCTAATCATTCTAGCCACATCCGTATTAGCTTTAAATGGCTGCGGAAAGGAGTACTTTGATGAGCTTAGCACTAACCCTAATCAGGTAAGTGTTGCCACACTCCCGGCTCTTCTGTCTACTTCTACGAGTAAGGCAGGACTCAATACATTCACAGTAGGTAGCAATACCTCAACGTATGTGCAATATACTGCAAACCCAGTTGCTGCTTCAGCCAGTGATATATATGAAACCATTGATCATACCGGAATGTGGGATGCCCTTTATTTCGCGATGGCCGATGTTGATCAAATGAAAAAACTGGCTGTTAGTCAGGGTTCAAGTGAATACCTTGGTGTAGCAAATGTGTTAATGGCATATAACTTGATGCTGGTCAACAATCTTTGGGGAGCTGCACCTTATTCTGAGGCATTCAATCCAAACAACTTTACACCAAAGTATGATACCGACCAGGCAGTTTACGCTACAACATTATCACTCATTGACGAAGCAATCATTGAATTGGCAAAAACTACTGCAACTATCAAATTAGCTGCTGCGAGTGACCTGATTCATGCCGGTGATCGTACGAGATGGTTAAGAACAGCTCATGCGCTAAGAGCCCGTCTGTTAATCAAAACCAGCAAAACGACCACCTTTAATGCAGCCTCAGTTTTAACTGCGGTAACAAACTCTTATGCTTCAAATGCTGATGATGCTGGTATGGCAACCTTTGTATTGCGAAATAACTGGGCTACAGTTTCCAGAAATAATGCTGCTTTGAGTCTTGGAGGTTGGTTATCAGAACAATTTATTGATCACCTCAATGGAAAAACGTATGGTCTTTTTGATCCAAGAATCAGGAGAATAACTGATGTAACTGTTGTTCCTGGGAATCCAAATTATCCTGCTTATATCGGTACAGTAAATGGGGCGGGTAACCGAATCAATCCTCCGCACAACAACACCATTAAGGATGAGAATTATATATCGTTCAATTCTCCCTGGACCAGTGATACAGCTCCAATCTTGATCATGACTTTTGCAGAACTGAAATTCATTGAAGCTGAAGCTGCATTAGCCACAGACCGTACCAGGGCATACGCCGCCTACTTAGCGGGAATCAGAGCTAACATGGACAAATTAATGGTACCTGTCGCCGAACGTGATGCATATCTGGCTGATACACGTGTAGCAGTAGGATCAGCTAATCTTACAAGAGACCTGATACTAAAAGAAAAATACGTGGTAACTTACCTCAATCCGGAAGCATTCAATGATGTTCGCAGATATAATTTCATGTATAAAGATTTCACAATGCCCCTGAATTCGGTTTTAACCACTCATTTGAGAAGACTTGATTATCCATTAGGTGAAAGAGCCAAAAATGGCGCAAGTGTACCAGCAGGTGTTCCTAGAACCACCAAATTATGGTGGGATCTATAATAAATCGCAAATAATATCTAAGAAAGCCCTAACTTCTGTTGGGGCTTTTTTATGCAAAAAAACCTTGTTGGAAAGTGGATTTTATCTAATCAGCTTTATAAATTATAAAAATCAAATTCCATGAAAAAATATTCTGTTTTTTTTGTCCTGCTCTTGAACCTGACACTATATACTACACAAATTGCTGCACAATCGTATTCAGTTGAAAGTATTTTAAGCTATCCATTTCCTTCTGAACTTGTGAGTAGCTCAGGAGGTTCAAAAATTGCCTGGGCAATGAATGAAAAAGGTTTGCGAAATATTTATGTAGCCGATGGGCCGGAATTTAAACCCAGGAAGTTGACAGAATATAGCAAAGATGATGGCCAGGAGATCAGCAGCTTATCCATTTCTGCTGATGGGAAATGGATTGTGTTTGTTCGAGGCGGGGATCATGGCTCGAGAGAAGCAAGTATTCCTGTTCAGGCTGCATTTGATCCTCTTGGTGCGAAAGTTCAGGTAATTAGCATACCTTTTGACGGAGGAAAGCCAATCATACTTTCAGAAGCTGATTATCCTGAAATATCACCAAAGAGTGACCGGGTCAGCTTTATTAAAGGCGGTCAAATCTGGTCTGCAGCCATAAACGGCTCTGAACCTGCAAAAGCCCTCTTTTATGCCCGGGGTTCAAATGGTTCAGTAAAATGGTCACCAGATGGTTCAAAATTAGCATTTGTGTCTTCCAGGGGTGATCATTCTTTCATTGGCATTTACACTAATGAGGAGACCCCTCTTAACTGGATTCTACCATCCTTTTCGAGGGATTCATCACCAAGATGGTCTCCTGACGGTCAAAAACTGGCATTTATCAGAACACCGGGCTCGGGTGGCGCTCCCGATTCTATCTTTGCAAGAAAACATCAGCCCTGGGCGATCTGGACAGCCGATATTGCTGCCGGTACAGGAGAACAGGTATGGAAGGCTCCAGAAACTCTTGAAGGTTCAATTCCTTCTACGGAAGGCGGCACAAACTTAAATTGGGCAAAACAGAACCGCATTGCTTTCGTTTCATTTCAGGATGGATGGCCGCATCTTTATTCAATTCCTGCTAAAGGAGGCAAAGAACTGTTATTAAGTCCGGGGAATTTCATGGTTGAACATATTAAAATTAGCCCTGACGGTAATTCAATTATTTTTGCAGCAAACACAGGGAAAGACAAATTCGATCTGGATAGAAGGCATATTGGCAAAGTTAAGGTCGATCAAGCAGGCGTTGAAATTCTCACAGAAGGTCTTGGGATTGAGTCTAACCCTATTTTTACCGGTGATCAGCAATCAATTGCCTATTTAAGTTCAACTGCACAAAGGCCTTTACTTCCTGCAGTGATGAATTCGAATGGAAAATCTCACAGGTTACTTTGTGAAGATCTTATTCCGGCAGGTTTCCCCCAAAATCAACTGGTTAGTCCGAAGCATATCACTTTTAAGGCCCCGGATGGTCAAACCGTTTACGGACAATTATTTGAACCCAAAAATCGTTCTTCAACTAAAAAACCTGCCATTGTATATGTTCATGGCGGTCCACAGAGACAAATGCTTCTCGGATGGCATTTTATGGATTATTATTCAATAGACTATGCACTAAATCAGTATTTGACAAGCTTAGGATTTACTGTCTTTTCTATCAATTACAGGCTGGGTATCGGATATGGTTTCAAATTCCAAAAAGCCATCAATGCAGGAGCTTTAGGTGCTTCGGAATACCAGGACGTAAAAGCTGCAGGAGAATGGCTTGCTGCCCAGCAAGATATAGACCCCGAAAGGATTGGAATTTATGGAGGTTCTTATGGCGGCTTCCTGGTAGCATTGGCATTAGGAAAGGATTCAAAGCTATTTGCTGCCGGTGTTGATATTCACGGGGTAAACAACCGTTTTAGTAGCTCAGTGTCAGGTAACAGAGCGCTTGCACCGGATGCCGAATCAGCAGAGCAGGCGATGATCAAATCTTCACCAGTAAGTTACCTCGATACCTGGACTTCCTCTACCCTAATCATTCATGCAGATGATGACCGGAATGTTTCCTTTAGTCAGAGTGTAGATTTGGCGAGAAGATTTGATGACAAAAAATTCCCTTTTGAATATCTGGCTATCCCGGATGATACCCACCACTGGATGAAATTTAGCAATGCCCTGAAGGTGAGCGAAGTTACGGCAGATTTTTTGAGGAGAAAACTTGTGAAACAAAAATAATTACATGAAAGTGGAGAATGGAGCATGGAGAATTATACAATTCATTCTCCACGCTCAATTCTCAATTTTTCACATAAAAAACCTCAGTGTCCCTTTCTAGTTGCGGCAATTTTATTGGCTCATTAAAAATTCCGTAAACTGATGATCCGCTGCCACTCATGGATGAGTATAAAGCCCCTGACTCATACAATGAATTCTTTATTTGTGCAATTACAGGATATTTTGAAAAGACTGAAGGTTCAAAGTCGTTTTTGATTTGGAATTTCCACTCAGTGATTGGAAGTTTAATAAGCTCTGTCAAGGGCACTGGGTTCAGGGTAACGCGAACGCCCTGATATGCTTCAGCGGTTGAAACCTGAACCTCTGGCATTACCAAAACGAAAAAATACTTTTTAAGATCCAGGTCCAGAGCACTCAACTGATCGCCCTTTTCAATCGCATAAGCGGGCTTATTCTGAATAAAAAAAGCACAATCAGAACCTATTTTGGATGCATAATATTCCATTTTATGATCATCCATTTCAAGGTCAAATTTTTGATTCATCATACGGATGAAAAAAGATGCATCTGCAGAACCACCACCCAATCCTGCGCCTATTGGTATATGCTTATGTAAATGAATCCTGACCGGGGGCAGTGATTTAAAATCCTGTTTCAATAAATGGTAGGCTTTCAT
>CAMBFY010000065.1 GCA_945865415.1 Sphingobacterium thalpophilum | reverse complement strand
AAACAGGTATTCATTACAATTCACTTTATTCCAGATTATCTGTTGAAAAAAGGTGGAATATTTTGACTCACAGGAAGAAAGATTCAAACCGCTATGCAGCTCGGCAGCTCGCGCTGAAATTCAGCTCTTTGAAAAGAATCGGTTGCGATCCCTTAACAATTGAAAACATTAAACGTTTTTATGCTCGCTTAGCACCCATGGAACATAAACGTTGGAGTGCCGAGAAAATGGTATTTAATTATAAATATGGTCCTTTGCTTACTGACAAAGCTGAACGTTATGTTTTGAAAGATGTGTTGAAAATCCATGATCAACTAATCTCCTATGAAAAATTAACTGAAGTTGAAAAAGAAAAGGACCTTAATCTTTTTCTATTATTGCCTTTATTAAGCAAAATTTATAAGTCAAGCTAAGAAGATATCCATGCAGTTTCCAACAGATATATTTATTAGTTACGCACATATAGATGATGAATCATTGATCCAAAACCAGAAAGGCTGGATTTCTGAATTTCACCGTGCCCTTGATATTCGGCTCGCGCAGTTATTGGGTAGAAGACCCGTAATCTGGCGGGATGATTCCTTGCAGGGTAATCATGTGTTTGATAAACAGATTGTTGACCAATTTTCAAAAGTTGCAATCATGATTTCTATTATTACGCCACGTTATGTAAAATCCGACTGGTGTATTAAGGAGGTTGATGAATTTTATAATGCCAGTCAAACAAATATTGGTTTTACTGTAAGCAATAAAGCCAGAATTTTCAAGGTTATTAAAACACCGGTATTAATTGAACAACATCCCGAAAAGATTTCAGGTGTTTTGGGATATGAATTTTATAACACTGACCCTGGTACAGGTCGTGTAAAGGAACTTTCCCAGTCCTTTGGCAACGAAGCCGAAAGATTATATTGGGAAAAGCTAGATGACCTGGCTCATGATATAAGTTCTTTTTTAGAGAGTCTTGAACATAGTAAATCCTTTACAGGATCGCTGCCGGGCACATCTGCAACAAATGGACAGGTATCACAAAAAATATTTCTTGCTGAATCCAGTTCTGATACTCAAGATTTTCGAGATAGTTTAAAACGAGAATTGCAGGGTTATGGTTACCATATTCTACCGGATAAACAATTACCTCTTATTTCCACAGCCTTAAATGAAAGCTTAATTTCAAATTTAAATGAAACAGTTTTAACCATCCACCTGCTTGGCGAAAATTATGGTGTGGTACCTGAAGGTGCCCAAAAATCTATTGTAGAGATTCAAAATGATGTGGCAGCCTCTTTTAGTGCTGCCAACTCGGTACCTCGGTTTATTTGGATTCCTGAAGGCTGTGAACCCGGAGATGATCGGCAAATCAGTTTCATTAATAAGCTCAATTCAGGAAAGGAGGGTATCTCTGGCGCAGATTTAGTACAGGGATCGCTTGAAGATTTTAAGAGTATTGTCATCGACAAGCTGAACTCAATGAAGAAGGAAATTAAGAAGGAAGTAGAACAGCCTGAGATCTTTAATGATTCCTCTAAAATTGTTTATTTGATATGTGACTTATCTGATATTGATGAAATTCGTCCACTTGAGGATTATCTGTTTGATAATGGTTATGAAGTGGTAATACCCATATTTGAAGGTGATGAATCTGGTATCAGGGAGGACCATATTGAAAACCTTAAAAATTGCTCAGCTGCCATCATTTTCTTTAGCAATGCAAATGAGTTATGGTTACGATCAAAAACCCGTGATTTCCTGAAAATAAATGGTTACGGTAGAGATAAACCTTTGGCTTTTAAGGCCATATACATCGCTCCACCAGATAGTATGTCAAAACAACGGTTCAGGACACTTGATGCAGAAGTTATTCATGCAATTGATGGACTTCCTGAGGAAAAATTAAAAAGCTTATTGTCCAAAATATAATCAAACTATTTTATGTTAGATGATATAATTCAAAATCCATTTCCCGGACTTAGAGCTTTCGAAGAAGAAGAGGATATCCTATTCTTTGGACGTGAGAAGCAGGTTGACGAACTTCTCAAAAAATTGCGTACCCAACGCTTTTTAACTGTCATTGGATCATCCGGTAGTGGAAAATCTTCATTGGTAAAATCCGGGCTAATTCCCTCTCTTCATAGTGGTTTTATGTCGGGAGCAGGTTCCAACTGGAAAATTTGTTCATTAAGGCCTGGGGTGAATCCCATCGGTAATCTGGCTCAGGCATTATCACAAAATGGTATTTTGTATAATCATGAATCCGATGACGATCAACAGATGTATTCATCAATTAATGAGAGTGTACTTAGAAGAAGTAATTTCGGACTTATTGATGCTTTTACGCAATCAGGAATTGATCCTAAAATCAATCTGCTAATTCTTGTTGATCAGTTTGAAGAATTATTTCGTTTTATAAAATTTGAGAAAGAAGCAAAAGAAGGTAAAAGAGATTCAGTAGCTTTTATCAATCTGCTTTTAAAAGCAACAGAGCAACGTGAATTACCAATATATGTTGTATTTACAATGCGCTCCGACTTTCTGGGTGATTGTACTGAATTCAGAGGCCTTCCGGAAGCGATAAATGAAGGACAGTATCTTGTCCCAAGAATGACTCGTGATGAAAGGAGAGATGCTATTATGGGGCCGGTAGGAGTTGGTGGGGCCAGTATGAGTCCGCGATTATTGAATCAATTATTAAATGATGTAGGAGATAATCCGGATCAGTTGCCAATCTTACAGCATGCACTCATGAGAACATGGGATGCTTACAAAAAAAATAATCCGGAACCTTATTCAGAAAAGGAAATTGATCTTGATGATTACCTTGAAATTGGCACAATGGAGCATGCCTTATCGCAACATGCTGAAGAAGCCTACTCTGAATTAGAAACACCTGAGCTAAAACAAATTTGTGAATCAGTTTTCAGAGCACTGACAGAGCGGGGAGCAGATTCAAGAGGGGTAAGACGGCCAAGCCAACTATCTGAACTTTGCTTGCTTTCAAATGCTAAACCAGAGCAAGTAATTCAGGTTATCGAAAATTTTCGAAAAAAAGGCAGGGGTTTTTTAATGCCACCTGTTGGCATTGAGCTGACCGAAGAATCAATTATCGACATCTCCCACGAAAGTATTATGCGGGTTTGGGAACGCCTTATGCATTGGGTAGAGGTAGAAAACCAATCTGCTTCAACGTATCTTCGATTATGTGAGGCTGCCGACTTATATGAAGCAGGGAAATGTGGATTATTAGGAGACCCTGAATTACAGGTTGCCTGGAATTGGAAGCAGGAAAACGCTCCAAACTCTGTTTGGGCTTCCCGATACAATAATCTATTTGATAAGGCTATTCTATATCTGGATCATAGCAAAGATCAGAACGAGAAAGAAATGCGCTTCAAAGAAAGAATGCAGAAGGAGCGGTTAAAAAGAGCCAGAAGAATCACAATTATCATCTCAATCTTCGCATTCGCTGCTTTTCTTTTGGCGGTATATTCTTTCCAATTAAGTAATATGGCTACCAAACAAACTTTTTTGGCCAAGAGGGAAGGAGAGAAAGCGAAGATGCAAAAAAAGTTAGCTGAAGATCAAAAATACATTGCGCAAAAAAGTCAAGCTAAAGCTGAGGAGAGCGAAAAGCAAGCCCTGCTTCAAAAGTCAATTGCCATAGCTGAGCAAGAAAACGCCAAAAAAAGTGAGAAGAATGCCCTTTTGCAAAAACTAATTGCTGAGCAGCAAAAAGCTTATGCAGTACGACAGAAAGTTATTTCAGATCAGAATGCAGAGATTGCCAGACAACAACAGGGGATTGCTGAAACCCAAACCCAACGAGCTGTAAGCAATGAAAAAATAGCGAAGGAACAAACACTGATTTCCGCCAGGTTGAAAGATATTGCACAAGCAAGAAACCTTGCATATGAAGCCATGATGTTATTAAATGACAATAAGCAGGAGGAAAGCAGGACTAGTATTATCAATGCTTATAAGCTCAATGCAGAGAATGCTGGTCCAAACCAAAACAGCGATATTTATAATGCTCTGCATTTTAACTGGTTAGGTGCTGTTCAAAATAAAAATCAATTTTCTGCTCATAAATTTGCAGTGAGAGGTATTTCTTTGGGCTCTTCAAATAATCAGTTCATATCAGTGGATGAATCAGGTATGCTTTATTTGTTAAAAGCAGATCGGGGCATAATCGAACCCGTTTCATCTTACGATCTTAAAGCCGAAGCTCGTTCTGTAGCTACTTCTCCTGATGGAAATAAAGCGCTTGTAGTAACCTCAACGGGAATGGGATTACTCCTGGATATCTCTTCCAGTGTTAATTCAATTAAAGAAATATCACGAATAAAATTTGAAGGGATTGGCAAATTAATATTATTCAAGAATAATAATGAATTTGCAATTCTAACTAACAGGGGTTTAGGTATTTACAGTATTGGTGCTTCTATAAATCAAATCAAATTTACAACTGGAGTATTTTCAACAATGACTTATGCTCGAAATGAAAAATTATTTCTTGTAAGTGGTAATAAGGCATCTGTTTACACCAATTCAGATCATATTCCTCAAAGTCCTGAAAAGGTCATCACCTTAAATTCCAGAATTACGAGTATTGCCATTAGTCCGGGAATTGATTACTTGGCAGCAGGCACTTATGATGGTGGAATCTACCTTCGTGATCTCAATTCTACCAAGGCGTCAATAAGCTTTACTCCGCATGCCTCTTCTGTAAATGATCTCAAATTTAGTTCAGTAAATGGAAATCTTCAGCTTGCATCAGCAAGCAGCGACCAGACGATTAAGCTAATGGATGTAAGTGCTATCATGCTCTCAAAAAAGACAGAAGATATCCTCACGTTACGGGGCCACAATAAGTGGGTATATGGTTTAATTTATTCTCCAGATGGAAAGTTCCTTTACACGGCAAGTGAAGATAAACGTATAATCGGATGGCACACCTCCATGGCTGGCATTTATAAATCACTAACCTCTGTTAAAAACTAATTATGATTATAAAATTACGTTTTAGGCTGCTATTGATAATTACAATGACCATTATTAGCAAGGTTAATGCTCAGGAATGTGGTTTAAATACATTGAATGATGCTGAAGGCCAATACAATATTGGAAAGTTTTATGAAAGCATCAACAAATTGAATTCCTGTATTTCTGGAAAGGGATTTAATTTTAGTGAAAAAGTTCAGGCATACCGTTTATTGTCAATGTCTTACCTTGCTTTAGATTCTATTGAAAAGGCAGATGAAAGCATTGAGCGACTTTTATTATTGAAGGATAATTTCGAAGCAGATACGAGAGATCCGGATCGGTTCCGACTTCAGGTATTATTCCTCAGACAGCAACTGCGCGGTAAGTTAACCTCATCGGTATCAAAAAAAGCAGAGCAAATTGAACTTGCCCCGGCAACAATTCAGATTATTACTTACCAAGATATTCTGAATCGAGGATACATCGACCTTGAACAACTATTTCACGATCTTCCGGGCTTTGACATATCCAGAAATTCCGGATTATCGTATTCTGATATTTATCAAAGGGGTTACCGCACTGCTGCCAATACCGATAGAACTTTATTACTTATAGATGGAGTAGAAAATAATGAAATGTGGTCTAACTCTGCATTTATCAGTCGGCAATACGCTCTAAGCAATATCAAAAGAGTGGAAATTATTTATGGTCCTGCTTCAACAATCTACGGCGCAAATGCGTTCATAGGAGTAGTGAACATCATAACCAAAAATGAAGAAGATTATTTTAAGCAAGAAAGGGCTTTAACGTCAAATGATAAAACCTCTAAATTTGCTGTAAACGGTCATGGAGGACTCGGCTCATTAAATACCAGGTTTGGAGACCTAACAGTTTCAGGAGCGGGAAGGGATATGTTCTTTGCTGTAACGGGTAGAGCCTATCATTCAGATGAACATGATCTTTCATCCTACCCGGACTGGGACAATAAATGGTCTGCAGATGAATTTGGGCCAAATCGTTATCAAAACATCTTCACTCAAGATTATACTACCGCAAGAGAAGCTGCTTATTTGGCAAGTGATCCAGGTAGAAGGTATTTTGCAGTCAATGCCGACCGAACTAAAATACTGCCAACCGCAGCAGCGATAGTGAGAGCGGATTCCTTAGATCAGGCCAGCTACAGAAGAGGATATAATGGAATTGGAACACAATATTCTGATGAAGCTAAGAACTATTACCTTTCAGCAAAGCTTCGTGTAGGTGATTTTAAATTTGGACTGGAATATCAAAAATGGTCAGAAGGAGTAGCTCCGATATACACCGATAAATTTTATGCGGTCAGTAAAGATCTTACGCACTGGGAAGTTCGCCAACAAAATTTTTATGTCAGATACGATAAGAGTTTATCTGAAAGAATTTCATTTTCTAATTTTTCGTATTTCCGTACCAGTGATTTTGGCAAACAATCTGTAATTACCAGGTTTTATGGCTTTGCAAATGCCGGAATTTCTTTTCAGGATCTAATCACTGGCAGGAATCCATTTTTTCTACCAACTTATTTCTCCCAACAATCCAAACAGTTCAGATCAGAAACCAAAATGAACTATGTAATCACCGAGAAAATAGACTTTAACCTGGGAGTTGATTTAAGGAATGGTCTTTTACAAGGTGATTATGTTAATTCAACAATTGAAGATCCGATTACAAACGGGACTTCTGCTAATGGAATTAAAGGTGGAAATTATTATTCAACCATGGATATTGGTGTCTACGGTCAGTTGAGTTATCAGGATAGAGCCAGAAAGCTAAACCTTAGTGCTGCAGGAAGAATGGATAACAATAGAATAAATAGTAATTATGGTTATGGATCAGTATTCAATCCAAGATTGTCTGTAGTTTATTATCCTGGAAAGTTCATTTTAAAAGCGATTTATTCTGAAGCCTTCCTTGATGCCTCAGTTTATAATAAGTTTTCTACTTCATCCGCTAGATTGGTTAATAATCCATTATTGGATCCTGAAAGAGTTAAAAATATGGAGGTTTCTGTCAGGTTCACACCATTAAGCAACACGTTTTTTGAACTTGCCTATTTTAATGCAAGCTACAGCAATACGCTTGGAACCGTTAATATTGATACTTTGGGTTTCAAAACCACCCAATTCCGTGCAATTGGCAAATCTCATATTCAGGGAGTTCAATTTGCCGGCGAGACCAAAATTTACGAAAAGGTATCCTTATTTGCTAATTTTACAACGATCGATCCAACAAGAATTTCATCCGGGACAAGCGGGTCTAAGGAGGTGAGAATAGGTGATATTTCTAATTTTTCTGTAAATGCAGGTGTCAATGCAAAATTCATTAAGGATAAATTAAATCTCAATGTAAGGGCAAATTATGTTGGAGATAAACCCACAGGAGCCAAAACATCAATTAGTGGAAGTCCGTTTAATGAAACACCAGGCTACACAATGATCAACTCTGCTGTTAGCTATAACATCAACAAAACCATCATGTTCCAAATCATAACCAATAATTTATTTGATCTGGACTATGTATCTCCTGGAGTAAGGGCCGCTAGTGGCGTTCAGAGCTCAAGAATACCACAAGCCGGAAGGACGCTCACAGCGAGATTAATAGCAAATTTATCTAATTAGACATGGCCATCATCAAAGGATTGTCTGGTGTAATAAACCTTCGACCGGAAGAACAGAAATCCTTCAGATCTCTTTTTCTTTTATCGCTTATAACCGGAATCGGACTTTCCTATTATTTTGTTGCCGTTAACAGCTTTCTGATTCAAAAAGCCAGTGTATCTAACCTACCCTATGCCTATATTATTTCGGGTCTAGGAGGGGTACTTTTAATAAAAATATATCAGTACAGACAGCAGAAAAAAGGAATTATTACTAGTTATAGAGAAAGTGTCATTGCTTTCTTCCTTGTTGCTGCGATTGTTTTTATCGCATTTAGAAGATTAGGTGAACATAAGGATTATGCTGTTTACATAGCCTATCTGGGTTTTCTTTTCAATATGCCCTTTACAATCATATTTGCATTGAGTTTTTCTGGAATCTGTGCCCGACTTTATAATATGGCACAAAGTAAGCGCTTATTGGCCTTGGTTGGTACCGGAGAAATCATTGCTTCCATCATTGGTTATTTGACAGCTCCTTTAATAAGTCAGTTGACCGGAAGCCCCAATTATTTATTAATTCTTGCTTCTGTTTGTATTATCCCTGCTTTAATTCCAATTTATAATCTGGCAAAGGATAATCATGAAAAACTGAGCCATGTACTCATAGCAAAAACAACCTTAAAAAAGCTGAATCTTTCATTCTTTAGTAATGAAAAATTCTATATGCTCATCGCAATAGTCTCTCTATTTTCGGTTTCTGCAATTTATTTTGTTGACTATTCCTACCTCGTCTCTGTAAGATTCATGTCCGGCTACAGTGGAATTGAAATTTCAACTATTGTTGGATTTTTCTTTAGTGTTGTAAAGATTGGAGAATTAGTTTTCTCTTTTCTTTCAGGTCATATTTTAAGCACAAAAGGGGTAAAATTTTCAATACTCCTGCTTCCTGTTTTATTATCAACTTGCTTTGTACTTTCATTCCTGGGAGGTTTGCTGTTCCTGGACGAACCTATCTTCATCTTATCGTTTATTTTTTTAGCGAAATTTGGAGAGCGAGTGATCAGAAAAGCTATTTCAACGCCCGCAATCAAGGTTCTATATCAGGTTACTGGTCCTGATCGATTAAGAATTGAAGCCACAATTGAAGGGGTGTTAAATCAGATAGCTACAGTTATTTCAGGACTACTACTACTTTTATTATCAGGTCTTTTTTCGGGTTCGGAGCCGCTATTTTTCCTGAAAATCATCTCCGGTGTATGTTTTGTTCTATTTTTAACCTGGACTGTTTTAAGCCGTAACCTGCACGTAAATTATAAAAAGAAAATATGGAAGTATCTAACTGAAATAAGATCTGATAAATCTTCCAAAGAAAAAGAAATCGGTCTAATCAGAACTAGAGATCCGCTTAAAATAATTTCAGCAGAAAATAATGATCCTTTTATCGCAGCATTAAATCTGGCTTTAAGTTCTATTGTTGATTTTAAACTTAAAGGTGATATCAATCAATTAATGCGGTATTCACCAAGAATTTTAGGTCATATTGAAACAGATGATCAAGATCAACTTAAACTTAAGATTATATCTTCCTATTTTGCTACAGATAATTTCTTTCACAGGTTATTGGTTATTTATTATTTCAGAAGAGCAGGGCAGAACTTCCCATTAAAGTTAGTGAAGGAATTTGGAGAGATTTCAGATCTGCAGTTAAGGTATGAATTACTCAAAGCTTACAATTTAAATTCTGTAAAAGCTGAAGTGTCAGATTTTTTTTACTTTGAAAATCTTTGTGAATACTATAGCAACGAATTAATTCTGGTGATGTCTGCGCAGTTTGATCTTCAAGAAATTGATGATTTGGAATTGCAATCACAGTTAAAGGCATACCACACGATGTTGGTTCAGGTTTTATTTGAACTATTGAAAGTCTTATATGATCCATCTGCAATTCAGGTGATTTACGAAATAATTACAAATCATGATAATCAGGATATTGAGAACCGGCTCTTTGCGCTTGAGCTTCTGGACAGTACTCTAAATAAGGAATTAAAAAGCAGGCTTATTCCCATTTTTGAGCCGGCATCATTTGATCAGAAAGTGAATAGACTTCAACAGTTTGTTTCTGTTCATTCTGAGAGTAAAGAGAATAGGCTCAAGGAATTTTTAATGAAAGATTTTACACTCGTTAATCCGGCGCTAAAGGAGGCCTGCCTGGTTGCTTATTATGAATGTACAAAGGATATTTCAGTACTAAACGCTTTCCATGCCAGCAAAATCAAAAATATGCATGCTAAAGCTTCTCAGTTATTGAATCATGAGGATCAGAGTATTAAAGATAGGATGCTGGCTGACTTAAAAGGGAAGTACAAGTTAACCTCTTTACAATGTGCCTATTTGTTTAATCTGGCAATCCATAAACTTGGATCAAAAAGTGATAAACCAATGAGTTCTTCGAAAGCTTTAACTGCTAATCCATATATGGTTGATATGGGGGATGAATATGGTAGATTACTGATCGACGCCTATGCGCTTGCCATATTTATTGATTCCAATCAATCAGGTGCATAACCGAACATCAGAAATCGGTCTGCATTCTCTTCTTTAAGATTAAATCGTTGAAATACATCTATACCAAGGTTCTCTGTAGCCTGAATTAAACGTTGTTGTTCACTGAACGAATAAACTGTATTTTCTGCTACAGAACGTAGGATAAAAGGATGCTGACTATCGATCTCAAGTTCCGGAAACTTTTCTTTAATAATGGCCTCAACAATTTTTCTACCATTTTCATCAAAATTTCCATTCATATCGGGTTGAACTTTGGAAACATATTTATTGAACCAGTAGTAAACTATGGGGGTGGCTGTTGTCCACCAAAGCAAGAATTTTTTTCCAACCTGAATCTCCTTTTCCCGGCAATTTTTCATAAAGTGCAGGTATAAAGATTTACCAAGTCCCTTACCTTTCAGATCATCCCTGCATGCACTCAAACCTAAATAATAGCTGTCAATACTGATGACCGGCTCGAAATTAATCATGAAAAAAGCAAGTAATTCTTCCCGGTCATTATTAATGATATAAATATCACTGTTATGCTCAATTTCACGTTCAATAAGTTGCTTATTCGTAATGTAACTAGCTTGGGTAAGATCAAGTATCCGGGCAACTAAATTATGATCGGATTTGAAATTAGAAAATAATTGTATGTCAAGGATCTGCTCCATTTATCCATCAAATATAGATAAATTGAATAGATAGAAAAGAATTAAGTGGTTCGGAGAGTGGATATCCTTCAATTCTAGGAATACTCCTGACTATTTTCAAAATAATCTCAATGATCTAATCGGACGTTTTTACTGAATTCTGAAAATTTATCTCATTAATTTTCATCTTTTTCATTTTAACAGCTGCTGATTATATGAATCAGTATATATTTTACAATACAATTACCCTGAATCATTAAATTGACATTTGGCCGATCAAGGTCGTTTCACAAGTGTTTATTTTTGTCTCAATAAATAACATTAAACACAATTAAATAATATGAAAAAGTTAAGTTTATTAGCCCTTGTTGCCGTGTTTGCATTTACTTCATGCAATAGTAACACAGAGAAAGCAGAGCAAACAGGTACAGATACCGTGGCTCAGGAAGCTCCAGCAGCTCCAATAGAAAAGGAAGTATCAATTACCATTAATGCAAGTGATGATATGAAATATGATCTTGCTGAAATTAAAGTAAAAGAAGGACAGACAGTTAAGTTAACGCTGGTTCATACCGGTAAATTAGCAAAAGAGGCTATGGGTCATAACTGGGCTTTACTTGCGCAAGGTACGATTGTATCTGATTTTGCTGCTAAAGCCATGCAGGCAAAAGATACCAATTATATTCCTGCCGGTGCCACTGAAGTTATAGTTCATACTAAACTGATTGGTGGTGGTGAATCAGATACGATTGAGTTTGCTGCTCCAGCAAAAGGCGTGTATGAATTTATTTGTACTTTCCCTGGGCACTCAGCAGTAATGAGAGGTACATTCTACGTAGAGTAAAATTTGTTTTCTATGGATTTTTAAAGCCCGAAATTATAATTTCGGGCTTTTTGTTTATCAAGATTTTTTAATTGCTGAGTTTTGAAATTGTTTTATAGGTTTCCAAAAGCTTTTAGACTCTTTAGTTCCTAATTAGGAGAGGGTTATTGGCGGACAGCATTTACGAGCTAAGGCTCGCAACGCTTGAAACAAAAAATGCCTCCCGCCTATGGCGGACAGCATTTCTTTGCGGAGAGAGCGAGATTAATTTCATTGATCCACAATGGGGGAGCCAGCAAAAAAATGCTGTCGCTTCGTTACTCTTCGCTAACGACATTTTTTGTGTCCAGCTTTTACGAGCTAAGGCTCGCAACGCTTGAAACAAAAAATGCCGCCCGCCTATGGCGGACAGCATTTATTTGCGGAGAGAGAGGGATTAATTTCATTGATCCACAGTGGGGGAGCCAGCAAAAAAATGCT
>CAMBFY010000064.1 GCA_945865415.1 Sphingobacterium thalpophilum | reverse complement strand
GATCAGATCCAGAAGAAGAAACTAATGACCCCGGAATATGGTGGCGATGGAAAGAAAGAAGGAAAAGGTAAAGAACTTGCGCAACCTCTCATTGGATTCCCTGGTCATTGGGCACCCAACGATTTATATTTTTATCAGGGTAATCAGTTCCCTGAGCGCTACAAGAATGGAGCATTTATAGCATTTCACGGGTCAACAAATCGTGCTCCATATCCGCAATCAGGTTATTTTGTTGCATTTGTACCGTTCAAAAACGGAGTACCTTCAGGAGATTGGGAAGTTTTTGCAGATGGGTTCGCAGGAGTGGATCCAATTGTTAATGTGAGGGATGCCAAGATGCGTCCAATGGGTATAGCAGAAGGCCCCGATGGTTCATTATACATCAGTGAAACCGAAAAAGGCCGAATTTGGCGGGTCATGTATAAAGGTGATAAAAAGACCTTTGGCCTACCTCAACTCGCTAACATGGAGAAACATAAATTACTCTCGCATATTCGGACTCCGGATAAAATAAAAGATGATCTGGAAAAAGGTAAAATTAAACCTGAAGCAGCACTTTACAATACCTATTGTTCAGCCTGCCACCAGAATGATGGTAAAGGAGATGGAAATCGCTTTCCACCCCTTGGAGGAACAGACTGGGTAAGCGGTGATAAGACAAGACTGTTAAATGTTGTCTTGAAAGGTTTAAACGGAGAAATCGTAGTAAACGGGAAACCTTATAATGGTCTGATGCCGGCACATAATTTCCTGAAAGATGAAGAAGTTGCTAATATCCTGACCTATATCCGCTCCAATTTTGGAAACAGCGCAGGTCCGGTTACCGTACAGGAAGTGATCAATTTTAGAAAAGCGAATAATTGATCTGTAAATAGTATTGTCTAAAGGATGATGTAACATGAATAGTACCTAAATTAAGTTGTAATTTTTATTGAAGTGCTTAATTTAGTTATTGCCCATAGAGGTAGCTCATAATCAAAAAATAAACTTAAATCAAATATTTAAATGAAACGTAGAGACGTTATTAAAGGTCTGACAATGTTACCCTTAGCAGGTGGGATTGTTGGAGGTGCACAAGCTGCCATCAACACTGAAGGCACAGGAATATTAGAAATGATGGCCGGCGAGAATGTTGCCGCCGGACCTATGAAATTTGGCCCTGAGGTTTACCGATCATTGGGAGTTGAACCGGTAATCAATTGCCGCGGTACCTTTACAATTATTGGGGCATCTACTTTGGTTCCTGAAGCTAAAGAAGCAATGTACAATGCGCAATCTAATTATGTTCAGCTTGATGAACTGGCAATGGGTGTTGGAAAAAGGCTTGCAGAACTATCCGGTGCTGAATGGGGAGTAGTTTCATGTGGTTGTGCAGGTGGAATGAAAATTGCAACTATTGCTGCGGTAACAGGTGGTAACCCTGAAAAACTGGTCCGCGTTCCTGATCTAACTGGTTTTGAAAAGACCGAGGTCATTATTCCACGCGCATCACGCAATACGTACGACCATGCAATCAGAAACGCAGGTGTAAAAATAATTACAGTTGAAACTCAGGAAGAACTTGAAGCTGCCATTAATCCAAGAACAGCGATGATCTACATGATGCCAACTTCAGCACCTGGTGATACAGGTCCATTGTCAATAAATGCAATTTCAAAAGCTGCCAAATTAAAAGGAGTTCCATTGTTTGTAGATGCAGCTGCCGAAGCGCTTACCTTAAATCCTAATGTACATCTTGCTGATGGGGCTACTGTAGTTGCTTATAGTGGTGGAAAAGCTATCCGTGGACCTCAGAGTGCTGGCTTATTGTTGGGTGATAAAAAATTCCTGATGGCTACCTGGCAGGCAAGTTCACCTCATCATGGTGCAGGACGTGACAATAAAGTTGGTAAAGAAGAGCAAATAGGTATGCTTGCAGCGGTAGAGGCTTGGGCTAAACGTAATCACGCTCAGGAAGAACTGAATTGGACAGGTTATCTTGAAACTATTTCTAAACGTGTTTCAGCAATTAGCGGTGTCACAACGAGTATTCGTCAGCCTGAAGGTCTTGATAATCGAACTCCAACACTTACTATTTCATGGGATCCTGCTAAATTCAATGCGACAGGTCAGGAATTGGCAACTTACCTTTCTACCACAAAACCACGTATTGCGCTGAGTGCAGGTGGTGGCCGACGTGGTAATGCAGCATCAGAAAATTTAACTTCCATTTCAATTGCTGCGTTCATGATGCAGCCCGGAGATGATAAAATCGTAGCCGACCGTATCTTCGACGCATTGAACATGAAACGTCCAGCTACTCCAGAGATGAAGGCCCCTTCAGCCGATCTTAAAGGACGTTGGGAGGTAACTATTCAATACTTCAATGAAGTAAGTAAACATTCTTTCAGTATTGAGCAACAAGATACAAACTGGCTTAAAGGCTCTCACAAAAGTGTATTCACAACCAATGAACTTGAAGGCACAATTGATGGTGATTCAGTAATATTCAGAAGTGCGTCAAGAATGATGGCTGATAATGTTCCATTTACTTTCTCAGGTACTGTTAATGGAGATACAATGTCTGGAAATATTCACCATGGAGAGTATCTTACCTCTACGTTCACTGCTAAAAAAGTTGTTATGCCTACCAATCGCCAGAGAATTCACATTCCGGTTGGCCCACCATTGTCAAGTTAATTTGTATTCAAGAAAAAGCCCCGTATTTGAACAAATACGGGGCTTTTTGCTTCAAAATAGGTTATGATTTATTTATTGAAATTTCCCTGACCTTAGCGTAAAGCTCTTTAGGATTATAAGGTTTCGATAAATAATGGTTCATACCTGCTGCCTTTATCTTTTCATTTAAATTAGATGAAACTGATGCAGTCAATGCGATGATCTGCACCATCGCCTTCTTCTTATCATCAAGCTGACGTATTTGCATGGAGGTTTCATAACCATCAAGTAATGGCATATGAATATCCATCAAGATCAGATCGTAATTATTTGCAGCAACATTTATAAGCGCCTCATAGCCATCTCTCGCAAAATCTGGTAAATTATTCCATTTCTGAAAGATCTTTTTCAATAATAAACTGTTTACCGGATTATCTTCTACCACCAGTATTTTCAGGTTGCTCAGGTCAACTATCTGTTCTTTAACAGAACTGTCATTTTCAAGAGCCTGGATAATGCGATTAAAACTGATATCAAACCAGAGCTTAGAACCTTTACCTTCAACACTTTCCAGGTTAACATTACTTTCAAAAAGAGCAAGCAAACGCTTTACTATAGCAAGACCGAGTCCGGTTCCACCATAATTTCTTGTTTTACTGGTTGAGGCCTGAGTAAAAGGTTCAAATATGGCATCCATTTTCTCTTTATTAATTCCAATTCCTGTATCTGAAATAGTGAAACGGATATTGACTTTATGGTCATCTTTACTAATAAGCCTAACCTCAATTCTTACACTACCAGTGCGAGTAAATTTAATAGCATTACCTGTGAGATTAAATAAAATCTGACTAATGCGTGTTGGATCAGTTGAGATTGAAATTAGCTCAATTTCTTTATCCATATCAAGAATGAGTTCAAGCCCTTTTTCTTTTGCCTGGATTCTAAGGCCCGAACAAATATTCTGTATCAAAGAATGTAGATTAACAGCGATGGATTCCAAAAACAATTTCTCAGAGCCCAGTTTATTAAAATCCAGGATATCATTAATCAAAGTATGAAGACTTGCAGCTGAAAAATTCAGAATAGTTAAATTTTCTTCCCGCTCCGGACTCGTAAGCTCTTCGCTGAGTAATTCAGCCATCCCGATTACAGAGTTTAATGGGGTTCTCAACTCATGCGACATGGTTGAGAGAAAGTCGGATTTCGATTGTGCCGCAATATTTGCTTCCTGAACTGCAACCAAAAGCTTTTCATTCAGTAATTGCTTCTCCTTTACATTGCGGCTTAATGCCTGGTAAAACATATTATGACCCAGTATAATGGTAATAAAATTCAGGAAAACAATAATTTCATAAGCCGGTGAGCCTAAACCTTCAGGTGTGTTGTTCAAATTCTGAAGATTCCCATTAATAATCATAAATAGGAAAACAGGAATTACCGCTACAATCGAGTAAAAAATACCATATCTACTATTCAATAAGTAAAAACCACTTAAAATCATCATGAACACTGATTGCAATGCCATGAAATTAATAGTTTTTGCATACCAGAAAAGAATTGCTACTACTAAAAAAAATCCCAATAAAATCATGAAATGAGCTATCAAAACGCTATATTTTTTATGAATAAGCAATAATTTCAGCAGAATTGTATAGCCAAGCAATAAACTAATCGCGAGTCTCAATTGTGGAAGCTGATCGTTATTCATGGTGATCGGGATAACAATCAATAATTTAAATATATACATTAAGAGGAATGTATATAGAATCTTAACCCTGGATTGCTCAAGGTTATCCGGAATAGTTTTTAGCAGATTCTTTAATGACCAATTGAAGAATTGAGGTTTTTCTGGCATGTTTTCGCAGGTTACTAAAATCACTAATATATCCTAAAAATTCTTTTCAATAAAGTAAATTCTTTTCAATCATAAAGTAATTCTATTTAGATCCAGAAACCCTGATCAAACTGAAAAGTTATCAGAGGGCCTAAAAAACCATGACTTACATGGAATGATTCAACAAAAAGTGCCTTGGCAATAGAATTGAAAATGATAAAAGCTAAACCTATATCAAGCACTTAAATATTCAATAACATGAATACGATTAAATAAAATTGAATTTTAATCGATGTAAGCAATGCAATCTATTTGTACCAATATACCATCCCTGCCCATATGTTCCGGGCTACAACCGGTATATGAACGTACAGGCTTAGGATCAGGGAAATACTCACCATAAACCTCATTAAGTGCCTGGATGTTTTTATTTGGCTCAGCAAGAGACATATGTACTTTTAAAACATTCCCCATATTGGTACCCGCTTTTTCTAAAAGATTTCTCATGTGCTCCAGCGCACTTCTGATCTGAACCTGAATATCACCGGGTTCTTTTCTTCTGTCGGCATACCAACCTCCAACACCAGAAATAAATACCAGATGCCCAGAACGGATGCAGGCAGATAGGGGACTATTACTTGGATATGGGCTTGGAACCACTGCCTTCTTAGGGCTCCAGCCTGATTTTTGAGCTGGTTCTGCAGCTACTTCATTTACACCTACAGCTCCCGCTAATGGAAGAATAGTCAGGCTTTTTAGAATTTCTCTTCTTTTCATGATTGAGATGTGAGAGGTGAGAGGTGAGATATGAGAGGTTTTTAGAGTACTGAATTTAAAATAGATTGCTTATGTTATTTTATACTTTTCCGGTCAGAGCTATTTGAAATTGTAATCACTTCTCCACTTATAACCTATAACTTATAACCTATTACTTATAACTGATAACTTACAGCCTCTAAATTTTGCTTTAAGTTTTGAGCTTTATACTTTGAGCTTATTTCCATTTCATCTCCACCCCTTGCTTCCCAATAAACTCTTGAAACTCTGCAAGCAATTGCTTTCCTTCCCTGACCATCTGTGGGATCACCTGCTTTTTCAAAGAATAGCTAACCAATAAACCAACAGCCTCGCCTATACTCCATTCAACAGGATGCAAACGATAACAGCCATTCGTAATGTGCGTGGTTCCAATATTCTTATTGGCAGGTAAAAGGTTTTCCATCCTAACAGGCAATAAAGATCCGAGTGGAATCTGAAATGGCAGTGAGGCAAAATCAATGTAATTATCCCCGCGACTGCTTGGATGAAGATCAATATGATAATATCCTATTCCAACACTATCATAGAAATCTGCAGCTTTTTTACCTGCCTCCGATCCTGCCACCTTAATCCGGTTTTCCTGACCAACATGTTCTTCTAAAACTGTAAATAATGCTTTTATACGCCTTGATTCACGGATGTAAGGATATTTTGCCATACCATCTTCAGTTCCCATGATATCCTTTCTCAAGCGAAGACCGGGCCAGCCCAGTTTGCCATCCGGGCGTGGAGCCTCAGTCTGTAACCAGTGAAATAAAGATAAACTAAGTTGCTTCGCCCGGGCCAGATGATGATCAAATTCCTTTTGGGAAACGCCAACCAGATTACCTAAGGTATAATCATTCTGAGGCCAGTTTACTGTACAAATGTCTCCTTTATAAGCACCTGGACTGAAATTGTCCTTGGCCAGAATCCTGCGATAATTCCACAAGTTCAGGTATGGATCGGTGGAACTTCCATCCGGGTTAAAGCCCAGGGTTTTCTTTTCAAGTGTTTTGGGATTAGAATAATTCAGGTCCAGTAATTTACCAGACCATTCCGGATTCATTTTTGGAACCAAATTCCGCCAGAAGTCATATTCTGCAGGCTTTTCAGCAATATTGTTTGATCCGGGAACATAATCCATTGCAAAACATACCGTAAAAGCCTGATGGTTATCCAGGTCAGCTTTCATCGGGGCATGAATCTCACGGGTTTCATTTCTTGATTCTGTTCCCATCACAAATTCAGTACCTGTTAAGGGCAATAATTCACCAGTTTCAGTAGCATCTACAAAATAAGTTCCCTTTAATGTATAGGAACGACCTGATCTGAGGCTCTGAACCTTCAAAGCTTTCACCTTATTTCCTGAATATTCTGCAGAACGCACCCTATGTTCGATCAGTAAAGTCAGTTTACCCGAACTAATATACGGTGCCAGCATTTCATGCAAGACCGCAAGTGAAACCCGCGGCTCATGGCAAAGTGCTGAAACGGTTGCATTCCCCGGATTAAGAAATTGCCTGGATTTTGCTGCTGTTGTAAGCGGATAATTCCTTTTATAATAGTCTCTAACAGAATTTCTGTAATCGCGGTAAGATTGCGGAGCTCCATGAGTTTCAATCCAGGTGTGCTCATCAGGAGGTACTCCCTGAGAGGTAAGTTGCCCCCCAATCCAGTCGGTTTCTTCGGTCATAATTACATCCAGTCCATTGCGCAGAGCGGCTAATGCAGCTGCACAGCCCCCTATCCCGCCACCGGCAATAACTAAAGTTGCACTCAGTTCAGACGCATTTAAATTCTTCTGTAAATTACTGGCAAAAACATCTGTTGGAAAGGCCGATAATGCTCCTGAAGCCAATCCTGTTGCCCCAATGCCAGTCAGACCTATAAAATTCCTTCTTTTCATAAAATTTCAGATTTTGATTTATAGCCGTTTACCCCAAAAAATACAATATATAAATAGCAAAGAACAGGAATCATAAATGCAAGTGCCCATGTTGAATGATCTTTAACATAACCCTGAGAAAAGGATAAAATAGCTCCACCTACAATGGCAGTTGATAAAATACCAGAAGCCTTGGTGGTATAATTACCCAGTCCCTGAACTGAAAGCGAAAAGATAATGGCAAACATAACCGAGTTGAAGAGTCCCACTCCGATCATCGACCAAATCGCGAATGTTCCTGAGGTGCTTACGGAAAGAACGATCAGCAGAATCGCAGCAGCGGCACAAATAGTCAGAATAAATGAAGGTCTGATAGTTTTAAGTAAATAAGAGCCAATCAAACGGCCTG
The DNA here is from genome assembly GCA_945865415.1 of Sphingobacterium thalpophilum. Classification (GTDB taxonomy): domain Bacteria; phylum Bacteroidota; class Bacteroidia; order Sphingobacteriales; family Sphingobacteriaceae; genus Daejeonella; species Daejeonella thalpophilum_A. The sequence goes on along the minus strand of CAMBFY010000064.1, from coordinate 4,601 downwards.
CAAGCATTCCTCCCCAATAGTAAGAAACATAAGAATTTGCATCCTCTACACCAACACTTAAAGTATCTGCTATGTAATTGGTCAGAAAAGTGCCTACTGATACTTCTGCGCCAACATATGCAAATATCGCCCATGCTCCAAAATTTAGATTGCGGAACGAAAAAATGCTTAACCTTTCTTCTGGACTGGCCTGAAAACTCCCTGCACCGGTACTGATTTTTGGCAGTTTTAAATTATAAACCACCAATGCAATGGCTATCAATAAAGCAGCAATTCCAAGATATGGGTATTTTACAGCATCACTGGATGAACCTGATTCCTGGAGTTTAGATAATATGTAATGCGCACCAAAAATTGGTGCTATTGTTGTTCCGATTGAACCAACAGCCTGAATCAAAGTAAGTCTTGAAGAAGCTGTTTTAGCAGGCCCCAATGCCGTAATATAAGGATTTGAAGCAACCTGTAAAACCACAATCCCAATAGCCAAAACAAACAAGGCTGCCAGAAATAAATAATACAGATGCATATCTGCAGCAGGATAAAATAATAAAGCCCCGATAGCAGCAATAGCAAAACCAAGCACCATGCCGTTTTTATAACCTATCTTCTCGACGATCATTCCTGCAGGGAAGGACATGAGTCCGTAGGTTAGAAAGAAATAAAACTGCACAAGCGATGAATCGGCATAGCTAAGCGTAAACCCTTCTTTAAAAAACGGGACAAGGGTATCGTTCAGACAGGTTATAAAGCCGTTCATGAAATACAAAACTGCCAGCGAAATAAGTGCAGGCATGTAATTATGTCCTGAATTCTCCTGATCGGAAACTACTGTGTTATGTAAAGGTATATTTGCCATAATCTAATTTTTTTTAGCACTATGCCTAGGCTTTAAGCGTTTTGCCTTCAGCTTTCAGCTAACAATTGGTATTATTTTGAATACTTTGCGTCAATCTTCTCCAATGTTTTCCAGCACTGGTATAAACCTCTGGGAACATGAAAACATCCCTTCCATTTACCCCCTTTTAACGGAAGCAATACTTCTCCTCTTCGGTTCAGATAACCATACCATTCTCCCTTATTGGCATCCGGAAAATGGCTCCAGGTATATTGATGTACCTTCTCAAACCAATCCCAGCATCGCTGATCGCCGGTATGATAATATCCTTTCAAAAGGGTGATCAAAGTTTCCATATGTACCCACCATAGCTTTTGATCCCATTCCAGTTGCTGTGGCGGATAACCTTTCACATCCATAAAATATAAAATACCCTCGTATTCCTTATCCCAGCCGTATTCCAGAATATTAATGCTTATGTCAACGGCCTTTTTAATTAATAATTGATCGTTTCTGCGCTCTGCAATATCCATGATGAACCACATAGATTCCAGGCCATGACCCGGATTTACAAGACGACCTTCAAATGAGTCGGAGAAAGAGCCATCCGGTTTCACATTTTCAAGTATAATTCCAAGATCCGGCTGATAAAATACTTCCATCACTGAATGGATTCCATCATTGATCGTCTTTTCGATCAGTCCAGGCTCAAGTAGATGTTCCAATTCCAAAACGAGATTACAAAGGATCATTGGTAATGAAAAACCCTGTAGCGGTCGGGTGTCCGGGAAGGCCTTATTATACTTTCCTTTTGGATCATCACGCTTTCTGAGAATATTATTAAAGGTATTGACTGCAAGCCCTGCATATTCCTCAGTGCCTGTAGCTCTGTAAAGTTGTGCAAAAGCCATTGCGGCAAAACAATCTGAAAAAATATTATAGGGTTGAATCAAAGGCTGACCTTCACGAGTTAAAGAGAAATAAAAATTTCCCTCCTTGTCCCTACCATGCTTCTTCATGAATTCAGCACCCTGAACTGCAAAATCAAGCCATTCTTTTTTTTGTTCGACCTGGTTGTACAGCATACTAAAACACCAGACCTGCCTAAATTGAAGCCAGGCAAATTTATCAGTATCAAAAACTTTTCCTTCTCTGTCCAGACAAGTGAAAAAACCTCCGAATTCCTTGTCCCCCGAATTCTTAAGCCAAAAAGGAACAACATCATTTAAAAGGTTGCCCTTATATTTTTCAGAGTATTCTTTATAATTCATTGGGTACTTATTTTGTAAATTTTAAAGCGGATATTTAATCCGCTAAATAATAGAAAATTAAGCATAAAACCAATGAAAACTGAAGGAAGATATGGTATATCCATATAGATAAAACCAATTTTCAGAGCTTAATTTACCTGACCGAATTTCTTGAATCCAGGAAACGGGATTAATTACTAGGGTATTAAAAGCGTGCAATGAGTTAATAAAATGCTTTTATTTATCGAATATCTCAAGATAGATAAGGGACTTGTCACTGAACGCGCGGCCGCCTGCACACCAGCAGATAGGCCATTAGCCGGGCTGTCCCTTCCGATGAAATACAGCCCCGGGTAAAATAAACCTTGCCGGAGGAGGTATCTTCCGGCTAATCGTAATTTGATATAGAACGCGATTTCTTGCCGGAAATACTCCGAAGGAAAGGACTGAATTGACCTATACCACACTGGTATTGCTTTCAACAAACAAATTATTGTTGCTACAAAACCTAATCTGATGTGTTAATACTGTATGATTAACCAGTATTTATATTGAACTCAGCCTCGTAATTAAATGAATTATTTATGGTTAGAGTTTCTTACTTCTTTTATTAATTCTGGTTTAATCGGGGCGGCATGGTTAGAACCCAAAGAACGAACATAAGTCATGATTTCCAAGAGTTCATCATCTTTAAGAAATGCGTATGAGGGCATCGGTGTATCGTATGTAATGCCATTTATTGTTGCAGGGCCATTTGAGCCCGTCAAAATCTTTTTGATAAATTCTTTAGGACTATTGACTACAATTAATGAGGACTGCAGAGATGGAAAAATCCCTTTCAAACCCATTCCATTTTCCTTGTGACAAGATGCACAATATTGATTGTATAAAAGTGCAGATTTTGAACCTGCCGGGATAGTAGAAACAATATTCTGAGGATTTGCCGGATTAAGTTTTGATATTTTGATTATCCTATCATCAGGTGGTAAAGGAAAACCTGAAACCGGATTCCAGTCGCGATTACTGGTTGCAAGATATACATCTCCTGCGGGAGAGACGCATAAGTCTCTTATTCTACCGAATTTATTTTCAAAATAGACTTGTTCGTTCAGTATCCTTTTTCCGTCATTGTCCAGTTTTAAAACTCTCAAGCTCTTTCCTTTCAGAGTTACTAATAAAAGTGAATTCTTTAAAGCAGGTATTTTATCAGCTGAATAAAAATCAAGACCTGCCGGAGCTATGGTAGGTGTCCATGCTTTAATGGGATCAACCGTATTATGAAGTCCTTTAAACGTGGTTTCTTCCACGCTTTCAGCAAAGCCCTGAACAGTTGGCCAGCCATAATTTTTTGCTTTAGAGATCAGATTGATCTCATCATCAGTTGCGTCACCATGTTCAGAAGTATATAATTTTCCGGTATTTGAAAACACCATTCCCTGAATATTCCGAAATCCCCAGGCCCAGACCAGGCTTCCCTTCATAGGATTATCGAGAGGTGCAGAACCATCAATATTCATCCTTAGGATTTTACCATTGGGTGTTTTAGGGTTTTGTGAATCTGTCAGACTTAGGGCATCACCGGTTGCCCAATACAACAGACCTTCTCTAACTGCCAAACGAGATCCGTTATGACCATTCGCTGCCGGAATCTCCATTAATATTTTCGGTTCATTCAGTGTATCAGGGCTTGATTTATATCGCACCAGTCGCATGAGATACTTTTTATCCTTTTGAATGGTATAACTTAAAAATACATACGGAAATTTCTTCATATCAGAATGAAGTGCCATTCCAAGAAGGCCAGCTGTGCGGGATTGCCAGATATCTGTTAATTTTAACAAGGTTTTCCTGCTCCTGGTTTGGGGATCCATCCTACTGATCATTCCAAAATGCTCGGCAATCCAAATCTGATTATCTGGTCCCCAGGCAATTTCGAGTGGCACTTTTAAATTGGATGCAATGGTTGTAATTCCATCCTCTTCCTGTTTTAGCTGTGAAATAGTTTCAGGATTATTTATTGAGTCTTGCTGGCCAAAATAAGTGGCGAGGAAAATCAAGGTAGAAGTAATTAGGACTATGATATTTAGATGAAAATATTTCATAAAGATCTGTTTAGCAGAAAATTAATTTTTTTGAGGAATAATTACTAGAAATTTCAAAAGAAACCAACACAAACCCAAAGCAATTCTTCACAAAAGATATAAAAATCGATGAAAAAAATTTACTGGTTTTAAACAATGATACAGATCCCTTTAATGAGAATTATGAGTTGATCTAATAAAATCAGCTTGATTTTAGTCTCAACAAACTGACCTTCTTAAGCTTCCTCAAAATAATACTTGCAATCATAAAGTTATTACAGCTCTCTGAAATAGTATAAAGCTTATTAAAATATGTTAAACGCAATTAAAGAATTTTTGAAAAGTTTAAAACCTACACTTGGCTTCTTGAGTTTAAGAGTTTCTAAGTTTTTGTAAGCGAATTGAACCTTTCATTTAAGCCCAATTGAACCTGTT
>CAMBFY010000063.1 GCA_945865415.1 Sphingobacterium thalpophilum | reverse complement strand
GCAGTAAAGCTTTTTCCAAATTAACCGGAGCACAAAAAAGTTGCGGGTTCCAGAAACCTTTTTTTGCCAATTCTTCTCCCCTTATATCACATATTTTAGTCGTTCCTTTTCGGGTACTTGAAACCACTAAACACTTATGCTTCCAGGCTACTGAGTTGATCATTTGCTGAGCTAGCTATATCCTTGTGTAAAATATATGAGCAAGTCCAGCTTTTGAAGGCATAATTGAGTTGAATTTAACTTATTGATTTAAAAGGCGCTCGATCAATTCAGGTACTGCTTTAGCAGCGTTTGTCTGAATGATTTCAATATTTTTTGCAGATATCTCCGATGCATTTGGATCCACCAGAAATTTCTGCGCCTTCGATGGTATTAAATCAATAAGTCCTGCTGCAGGATAAACCTGAAGTGAAGTACCGATGACTATCACAATATCAGCAGCATAGCAATGTTCAGCTGCTATTTCTATCATTGGAACAGCTTCTCCAAACCAGACGACATGTGGACGCAACTGAGAGCCTAATTCACACAGTTCGCCCATTTTTAATTCCCATCCTGGAATATCATAAATCAATTTTGGGTTTCGATCCGATTGAGATTTTGTAATCTGTCCATGCAAATGAATGATTTTTGAAGAACCGGCACGCTCATGAAGATCATCAATGTTTTGAGTGATAATCGTCACATCATACATTTTTTCAAGCTTTACGACAGCATAATGTGCAGGATTAGGTTGAGCAGCAATTACAGATTTTCGACGCTCGTTATAAAAATTTTGAACCAGATCAGGATTCCTTGTCCAGGCTTCAGGAGTAGCTACATCATATACATTATACCCCTCCCACAATCCTCCCGAATCTCTAAAGGTTTGCAAGCCACTTTCAGCAGAAATGCCTGCACCTGTGATGATAACAATTCTTTTCATTTTTTTATACACTTTCTTACCAACTGAACATGTAAGTTGTAACAAATAGCCATTTTTTATCAGTAAATATCCAGATAGAAAAATCCGGATTCTTCAGTTCCATTGCTTTGTTTGATCTGTAAAGGTTTAAACACGACTTCCCCTATTTTAAAATCTAAAGGGTTTAGAAATATTAATCCATTAAAACAAAATGTATGGTACTCTCCATTTTCTCCAAACGGGTCAATTTCCACCGGTAAATTTTTAAAGAATTCTGAATTTAGTTTTTTTCCAATCCACTCCATACCCAATTTTTCGGATTGAACACAACAGGTTATGGCTTCCAATCCTCCACCAGATAATTCTTTCTGTAACTCAATAGAAGTATTTTTCCATAAAGGGAAATATGTTTCCATCCCAGCCTTTTTAGCTAAATTCTCCCGATATTTCCGAAGATCTTCAAGAAATATATCCCCAAATCCGAGGATCTCTACCCCCATTTCTGATAACTGTTTACAGGTCTTAAGAAACGATTCTTCATATGAATAATTATCAGGCTGATTAGTTACCCACATTTTAATTAGGGGCAAACCTAATTGCTCAACTTGCCTTTCAAGTAATTTTTCAGATATCCCATGCATTGAAACTCGCTTGAAATCAGCATTCAAAGTACATATAAGTCCCATGATTTCAAATTCAGCATTTTTTTTAAGCCTTTGCAATGCCATTGCTGAATCCTTGCCACCACTCCAGAATAAAACGATCTTCTTCATAAAAAAAGAATTCAATTAAAACAAAAATAGCGATGAATTGAACTCCATCGCTATTTAACACCTGGATCAGCTAATCATCGAATATCAAATCTCAAACCAGCATTATAATTAAGACCTCTGGTTTGATAACCGGCTAATTCTACATAATCTTCATCCAGGATATTCTTGATATCCGTAAACAAGGTAAGTTTAGTTGAAGCCTTAAACTGTAAATAAAGATCAAGAATATTAAATGAACCTAAATCCGCTTCTACGACTTTAAATGTCTTCCCATCAAAATACCGATCTCTGCGATCACCGGTAAACTTATAAATTAAATTGAAGCTAAGTGATTTGCTAATATTTAAACCTGCGTTTAGTCCGTAAGAATTTTTTGGTCTCCTGAAAAGATTAAAGGAAGTACTAACGGGAGTTGTCACTTCACCATCAACATAGGCATAAAATGCATTTAAGTTTAGCAAACTAATGGGTTTATAGCTTAGTTCTACTTCATAGCCTATGCCATTCTGCCGGTTCTGGTTTATGTATCCAAATTTTCCGGCAGAAACCTGACCAAAATCAATTACATTTTCAATATCCCTTTTAAAGTAAGAAAGTGAAAGGTTAAAATCCTGTGAAAAATTCAAGTCAAATCCTGTTTCATAGGTCACTGATGTTTCCGGACGAAGCGCTAAATTTCCAAATTCAGAAAATAATTGATACAAAGATGGAACGCGATATGCAGATGAAAAATTTGCATACAATTTATAGCGACCGGCAATCAGGTATGAAGGATTTAACGTGTAGGTAAAGTTAGTACCATATTCACTATGGTCATTAAACCTACCACCAATCTCAGCCTGAAAACCCATTTTAGATCTAACAAATAAAGAACTAAACAGGCTCTTGATATTATTATCTGCAAATAATCTTGAACTAAAGGGGTTTCTCTGATCTGTACTCAAGTTTCTGAATGAAACACCGCTGGCAATGTCAATAAAATTATTAAACGTATAATTTAAGTTACTTTCAAGGTGAGTAATATCACCAGCATTATTGGTAACTGAACCTTGATTGTTGTATTTATTCTTAAGATTGTTCTGACTTAAATTAAAATTAAGAACGGCTTTATTAAAATCAATTTTCCCACCTATTCCGGCCAAATAAGAAGATTTATTATAAGTGTAATCCTTAGCATCGCTAAATGCACCATTATCCAGGTCGGCAGAGTTATTATTTGCCTGAAAATTACCCCTAAGTTGAAACCTGTCGCTAAGCTGATGCCCTAAATTAAGTATCATAGATTTCTGGTGAAACCCATCTTTATCAAATCCTGACTCGGCATTTGCCGGAGCTGCAGATGAAAAATTATCTGAATCCAGGTTAGATGCATTGAATGTTATCGAGGTTTTTTCGATTTGTCCACTCAAACCCAAAACCTGTTTATAAGTCCCGTAACTACCTCCGGTTGCAAGCAGGTTAGCTGCTAATTTGCCAGTTCCTTTTCGGGTAATCACATTAATTACCCCTGCCACTGCATCAGAGCCATATAAAGTTGAATTGCCTCCCTTTAAAATCTCGATACGATCGATATTTTCAATTGGAATTGATGAGATATTGTACTCTCCTGAAATTTCAGAGGCGTCATTAACAGGAATACCATCTATGAGAATTAAAGTATTGGCTGCACTTGCTCCACGAAGATATACTGCTTTAACGTCTGCGGCATTACCACCATTTCCTCCAATTGTTAAGCCTGCCACATTGTTTAACAATTCCGGTAAAGTTCTACCCTGACTTCTTGAAATTGTTTCAGCGGTAATCACCCTAACCACCTTACCGATTTCCGATAACCTTTTAGGAGAACGACTGGCTACAACCACCACTTCTTCAAGATTGGACACAGGTCTTTCCTGTGCCTGGATATTGCTGTTTAGCAATACGAGTTGGGCAAGTCCAAGACTTAGGCCAACGTAAAGTTTTTTTGTTTTCATCTTGTTGTGAGTTTTTGACCCACAGCAATCAGTATGAAGGAATACCAGAAATGGACCTATTCTTAGCGATAGTCCTCTCCAAGCTTCAATCCCCGAAAGCTATGAATTATAATGCTGAGGCAGGTCTTCTGACTTACTCCCGGTTATCCTGCCTTCCCATCCGCCTAGGGCGGAAAGTGGCTTATTTTGGATACCGTTAAGGAGAACACAGCAGCGGGACTGTCCGGGATTCTAACCCGGTTCCCTTTTAATTCCGATTTTGATTTCGGAAACCTAAAGCGTTACAAATCTAACATTAGCTTGAAGATATTCAAATAAATTCTAGTTTTGATATTCTGATTTTTAGCCTGATATTTATGTGGAGACATCGGCTAATTTTATATATTAACGAAAATCAGCAACTGATTTTCGTTAAATATTTATAAATTTCATGAATAATATCATTTAAAATTTTTGTCGGTGATATTGTTTTGACACTGTTATATTGGCCTAAAAATTGTATTTAATTTCAGCAAACAGTAATTTATGAAGGAATTACCACTTACAGTTAAGCGGTCTATTGAATTAATGGGAATTTGTCTGATGGGGATGATTTTGTCCTATGGTCAGAACATTATTATGCCAGTTATTCTGGCATTTTTTCTGAGTATTGTCCTACTCCCTATTTATAGGTTCTTACGTTCAAAGGGATCACCTGAATTTTTTGCAATATTTCTGCCAATACTACTAGGTGCAGTGATTATTGCATTGGTAATTTGGTTCTTTACAGGACAGGTCAATATCTTGTTAGCTGAATATCCTGAAATAAGAAAAAATATATCTAGGCACTTAGCAGAACTAAGTGGATGGATCAACCAGAAGACTAATTATTCAACTCCTGAGCAGCTCAAATTCATTAATGATCAAAGTGATAAGGTTTTAGCAAATGCAGTAAATATCATCAGCGGTGCTGCCAACTCAATTACCTCGATTTTAATTTATGTTGGATTAGTTCCTATTTACATTTATTTGTTTCTATCCTATAAAAGTCTGCTTGTTCGCTTCGTATTTATTTGGTTCGAAAAATCAGAGCATAAAAAGGTAGAGGAAGTAATGAAAGAAACAGAACATATTATTAAAGGATACCTTATTGGACTAATGATTCAAATCAGCTATATTGTTATACTTTTAGGCGGATTATTATTGCTTTTTGGAATTAAGCATGCCCTTTTAATTGGTGTGATCTTTGCGATTTTAAACCTCATTCCTTACATAGGTGCTCTCATAGGGAATATAATTGGTGTACTCCTTACTTTAACTAACTCAGAGGAACTATTACCTGTTTTCATTGTTTTAGGGGTAATTGCCGCTGTTCAATTCCTTGACAATAACATTTTAATGCCCAGAATTGTAGGATCAAAGGTGAGAATCAATGCACTTGCGGCGATTATGGGGGTATTTGTATCCGGAACACTGGCAGGAGTTACCGGGATGTTCCTTGCACTGCCGATGATCGCTATTTTAAAGGTAATTTTTGATCGATCTGAAATGTTCAAACCCTGGGGACTTCTACTTGGTGATGAGGTAATCCTCAAAAGGCCGCTCAAATTTCCGAAATTAATTATTAGAAAAAAGAAAGCTCATTAAACCTAAGTTAAGACAATTTAGATAGTAAATTCTCAAATAATCCGATTCTGGAAGTGCTCTTCTATACCCAAACCAAATAATGCGAAATCATATTTTACAGGATCAAGAGGATCAAATTGGCGAAGATTCTCAGTAAGTTCAGTTGCGGTTTGCCAGTCAACCTGTTTTCGGGTAATTAATTTTAATTTTCTGGCAACACGTTCCACATGCAGATCAGTCGGGCAGATCAAATTGGAAGGTTTAATACTGGTCCAAAGACCAAAATCGACACCATGATCATCCTTCCTTACCATCCATCTCAGGAACATATTAAGTCTTTTACACGTGGATTTTTGTAACGGGGAACTGATATGCTTTTTAGTACGTTGCGGATAATCCGGCAGAGAGAAAAAATAGGTTCTGAATGAATTTAAGACAGCTTCTATTGGAATTTCCGGCTGATTATTTTTCAGATCTCTAAAGTAGCGTGATGATGATGCGCTTTCCACAAATCCCGATAAATACGTCCGTTCTTCATCAAATTCTTGCCGAAGGATATTCGGTTTATAAAAATTGAAGGCTGTTTCCAATGTATCAAACATTAAATAATGCTGTCTAAAAAATTCTATAAAGTACAAGGTATCAGTAAGGTTAAAAGTGCGATGCTTAAAATTAACAAAGCGCTTGAGATCTGTTTCCTTATGATTTAAAATAAAATCATAAGGAGCACCGTCCATGAGTTGGATAAGCTCTTTGCACTTATTAATAATAGTTTTCCTTTGTCCCCAGGCTAGAATGGAAGCCCAGAACCCCATGATCTCGATATCCTGTTTTTTAGTAAACAGATGAGGAATACAGATCGGATCATTTTCTATAAAACCTAATCGATTATACTGATCGAATTTAATGTCAAGAAAGTCTTTTAATTCCTGAAAAGAATTCAATGATGCCGGATATTCAGTCATTTAGTGCCTTTCAATCAGGAAAGAGCTTGTTTCAAGTCATCAAGCAGATCTTCTATATCCTCAACTCCTACACTTAATCGTAACAAATTATCAGTTACTCCAACTTTATCACGCTCTGATTTAGGAATAGATCCATGGGTCATGGTAACCGGATGATTAATCAGGGATTCCACTCCACCAAGTGATTCAGCTAAAGCAAAAACTTTAAAAGAGGAGGCTACTCTAAACGTCTCCTGTAAATCCGCTCCCTTCAATGTTATAGAAATCATTCCGCCAAAATCACGCATTTGCTTTTTTGCCACATCGTGATTTGGATGATCTGTAAATCCTGGCCAGTATATTTTGTCAACTTTAGGGTGTGTTTTCAAATATTCAGCAATTTGCCGTCCGTTTTCACAATGTGCTTTCATCCGAAGATGAAGGGTTTTTAGTCCTCTTAATACAAGAAAACTATCCATTGGTCCGGGTGTTGCACCACAGGCATTATAAATAAACCAAAGACGCTTGTAAAGATCATCATCATTCAGCATTAAGGCACCCATCACAACATCCGAATGGCCACCAAGGTATTTTGTAACGGAATGCATTACTATGTCAGCTCCCAGATCAATCGGATTCTGAAGATAAGGAGATGCAAAGGTATTATCGACTGCCAAAAAAATATTATTTGCTTTAGCGATTGCTGAAACAGCCTCAATATCAACAATTTGCATGGTTGGATTGGTAGGAGTTTCGATCCAGATCATTTTGGTATTTTGGTTGATGTATTGTTCCACTTTCTGAGCATCATTCATATTTATAAAATGAAATTTGATGCCATAGTTTGCAAATATCTTCGTGAACATGCGATAAGAGCCACCATATAGATCATCCCCTGTTATCACTTCATCACCAGGACTTAAAAGTTTCATCACAGCATCCGTAGCTCCCATGCCACTGGAAAAAGCCAATCCGTGTTTTGCATTTTCAAGTGCCGCAAGACATGATTCCAATGCTTTACGCGTTGGGTTCGTTCCTCTGGAATATTCAAAGCCCTTGTTATCTCCTGGCGACTTCTGCCAATAAGTTGAAGTCTGATAGATCGGGGTCATTATTGCCCCTGTGCTTGGATCTGGTTCCTGACCGGCATGTATTGCTTTGGTTCCGAATTTCATAGATGTTTTATTAAAAATCTTGCGAATTACAAAATTATGGATGTAGTTATGAATAAATTGAAATTATAGAGGCTATTTGCTTTCATTTACCGGAACTAAAGATGGATTAAGTTCTTGTTTAAACGCATAGCCTACCCGTTTATCTGTAAGATAGCCTGAATTTGAACCCATATGTTGTTTTTCCGCAAGAGTTATTTGTCTGACGCTTTCAAATGGTGGAGTGAGAAGTTCAAAATCCATACAATATATAATTGCAAGTTCCAGAATCTTCCTAATCTGTTCTTTCTTTAATTTACCTTTCCAAAAAGAGTTAAACAGAAAACCCAATTGACTCTGTCCGTCAACAAAGAAATGCTCATCCTTATTGATGAAAATCCTTCCAAGCAAATAACCTATATCCGAACTACGGTTATACTTTATTGAATCTGCAAGAAAATTATGAATGTGAATAATCCCGCAATATTTTCTTGAAGGATCATCCTGTACATATTTGAGCTTATTGATTTCATGTTCAGCCGGAAAACTAAATACATTACTGTGCATTGATATAACAAGGACATCGCCAGAAAATTTAAGTTCTGCTTCAAAATCTCCACGGTCTGAGAAACTGATCTCAACATTTTGATCAATCTTGGAAAAATCGTTTTGCATATCCAAACAGATCTCCTGAAGTTCTACTTTAAACTGATTAAAAACAGAAGATGTGGTTTTAAAAATTTGCTGTTTTACGGAGGCTTTATTCTCTAACAAATTTAAAACGTGTTGGTATGATTCAACTTCTTCCATTTTTTTAATTGTTAATATGCTCTGGCAAATAATACTCTTTGTGTTGAAGGCTTTCCTGTGAGGATACAAGTTCCATTTTCGAGTTTATTATTTAAAGGAATACAACGAATAGTGGCCTTGGTTTCGTCTTTTATCTGTTTCTCAGTTTCAGGGCTTCCATCCCAATGTGCAGAAATAAATCCTGCTTTTGAATCCAATAATTCTTTAAATTCTTCGTAGGAATTAGCTTCACGGGTATTTTCATCTCTGAATTTCAGTGCCTTGTTATAAATATTCTGTTGAATATCTGATAATAGACTTACTATGTGATCAACAATTCCATCTCTGGAAATGGTTTGCTTCTCTTTAGTATCTCTCCTTGCAATTTCAACAGTACCATTTTCAAGATCACGACCTCCAATTGCCAAACGAACCGGTACCCCCTTCATTTCATATTCTGCAAATTTAAAGCCTGGTCTGAGTGTATCCCGATCATCATATTTTACTGAGATATTCCTGTATTTGAGATCTTTTAAAAGCGTTTTAGCAAGTTCAGATATTTTTTCAAACTCTTCATCAGAACGATAGATTGGAACAATAACTACCTGTATTGGTGCCAGCTTTGGCGGTAGAACTAATCCTGAGTCATCGGAATGTGCCATTATTAAAGCGCCGATCAATCGTGTAGAAACACCCCAGGAGGTGGCCCAAACATAATCCAGCTTTCCTTCTTTACTTGTAAACTTGACATCAAAAGCTTTGGCAAAATTCTGACCCAAAAAATGGGAAGTCCCTGCCTGCAAAGCTTTTCCATCCTGCATCAGGGCTTCAATACAATAGGTATCAAGCGCACCGGCAAAACGCTCATTTGCAGTTTTCCTACCTCTGATCACTGGAACCGCCATCCAATTCTCTGCAAAATCGGCATATACTTCCAGCATTCGCTCAGTTTCCTCGATAGCCTCCTGTGAGGTGGCATGGGCTGTGTGTCCCTCCTGCCATAGAAATTCAGCAGTTCTGAGGAATAATCTTGTGCGCATTTCCCAACGGACGACATTGGCCCATTGATTTACCAAAATGGGCAGATCTCTGTAGGATTGAATCCAGCCTTTATAGGTATTCCAAATAATAGTCTCGGAAGTGGGTCTAACAATTAATTCCTCCTCTAACTTGGCGTCTTCATCAACAATAATATTTCCTTTGCCATCATTTTTAAGTCGGTAATGAGTAACTACAGCACATTCGGTAGCGAAACCTTCAACATGGGAAGCTTCTTTTGAAAAAAATGACTTAGGAATGAATAAAGGAAAATAAGCATTACTGTGACCGGTTTCCTTAAACATTTTATCAAGAGCAGCCTGCATATTTTCCCAAATCGCATAGCCATAGGGTTTTATAACCATACAACCCCGCACTGCAGAGTGTTCAGCCATATCAGCTTTAGCTACTAACTCATTATACCACTGTGAATAATCTTCTTCTCTACTTGTTAAACCCTTACTCATCTTATTTAGCCGTCAAAAAATTACGTATATTTATGTAAATTAAACTTTAAGCAAAGTTATAAAACTAGACGATGTATTATAATATTTCGAAATGCAACCAACCGGGATATAATAGCGTCTATATGATAAGCGTTACAATTAAAATTTAATGACCATGATAAAGAAAATCGTTTATTTTTCATTACTGCACGCCTTTTTAGGTTTTACGGTAGGTCTTACTTCGTGCATGAGCACTAAAAATGTCCAATCCACTGTTCCTGAGGATGATGTTTACTATTCAAATGCCAGAGCCAAGGAAATAGTTCTTACTCAACAAGCTGTTCGTGAAGAACAGCCTTTAAACGACTATGTTACAGAGGAGGAATTATATGGCGATACGTACAGTAATTATGGCTATTCAGATTATACTTCCAGGATTAACCGATTTAGAGGTTATTATCCTTCTCTGAGTTACCATAACAGTATATATGGTTATAATTATGATCCTTTTTTCAGTCCTTCCTTTTTTCCTTACAGTTATTTCGGTTCACCCGGCATAAATTTAGGCATTGGGATCAACAGTGGTTTTTACAGTTATAATCCATGGAGATTTCAGGGATTTAATTATGGTTCAAATTTCTGGGGTCCATACTCTTACTTTAATCCATACAACACTTTTGGAGTTGGATTTGGCGGAGGAAATTTCAACCGGGGATATTACAGCGGTATTTACAGTAGCCCGGCATTCACTGGTCCGAATTACCGTGCCAGACCAACACGAACAGGTGAAAATACCCCTATGGAAAGAGGTGCAGTTATTGGCGTACCAGGTTCTATAATTAGGGATAACAGTGGTAATATCATACAATCTAGAGGAAGAGCAGAACGTTACGGGTTAGAACCTGGGACTGGTAGTTCCCCTACCCGTACACAACCAACTGCACGTCCTGCGAGGGTAGATCAAAGTCCTCCTTCAAGACCATCTCAACCGGAACGAATTTATACCGCTCCAAGACAGGATAATGGTTCAGGGTCCAGAAGTTCACAACCATCCAACAACAACGGAGGTGGCAGCAGCGGTGGTGCTCGTCCCTCAAGAGGAAATTAAGAAAGATACTTTATGAAGCTAAGAGTTTTATTCTCTTTGGCAGTCATAGTGACTGCTACAGGAAACTTATATGCCCAGTATTCGGAAGATGCATTACGTTTTTCAAGAACGCAATGGGGAAGTACTGCCAGATTTAAAGCAATAGGCGCACAAACCGGGGTTGGTGGCGATCTGAGTTCTGTTGGAGGAAATCCAGCTGGTATAGGTTTGTTTACACGTTCAGAACTGAGCATAACCCCGGAATTTAATGGGTATAACAATAATTCAACCTATTTTGGACAGAAAACCACATCAAGGGGTGATAAACTTGGTCTTGCAAATGCTGCGGTTGTGTTTCATTCCAGATTAGGAAAACCAAAGGGTGCAAAGCTTGATCAAGGCTGGCTAAGTTTCAATTTTGGGTTGGCTTATAATCAAACACAAAGTTTTGAAAATAGTATTGGTTATACAGGTAAAAATCCCAAAAATTCAATTGCGGACTATTTTGCGGAATCTGCAAATAATATTTTTGGAGCTCCCAATACCCTTCAATCCGGCTCACTCGAAAGAATGGCATATGATAATTATCTGATAGGATATGACAGAGGCCGTAGGTTTTATTTCCCTGAAACAGATGTCAATAATATACAGACAAAAAATGATTTGAGATTTGGACAGCAATCTGAGGTTAATTTTAGTTTCGGTGCAAATTATAGTAATCAGTTTTATGTAGGCGCTAGTATTGGAATTGCCAATATAAACTTCAATACCAGCGACCTATATAAAGAAAGGGGTTTCAATGTTACTGAAAATAATGACTATGATCTGTCCTATCGTCAGTCACAATTAACAAGAGGTTCAGGATTCAATGCTAAAATTGGTGCATTATACCGACCAATTCCTAATGTTCGAATTGGTGCTACTGTCGAAAGTCCAACCTGGTATACCATTGACGACAGCTATTCTGAAGGACTCGATACAAAATATGGTAAAAACAGAGTCGACTCCACATTTGTTAATGATGATGAATTCTACGATTTTACCTATAAATTGCGAACTCCTCTTAAAATTAGTACTGGTATTTCTTACTTTTTTAATGATAAAGGATTTCTCTCTGCTGATATTGATTATGTAGATTATTCAACTATTAATTTTGCTCAGGCAAACACAGATGACATTCAGGTTATTTCCGATAATAACAGGGCGGTAATGTCAAAATTTACAGATGCGATTAACTTTCGGATTGGAGCTGAGTATAAAATTGATAAGCTGATGCTGAGAGCGGGGTATGGATCTCAGGGTGATCCTTACATCTCAACTGATAGTAAAAGTTTCAGTATAAGCACTTTTAGCGGCGGGCTCGGATATCGCATCAATAGTTATTATATTGATATGACTTATCAAAAAGTAATTTCTGATTCTGAAAGATGGCCTTATTCTTTAGATGATGTTCCTACATCGATTGCAAATATTAGGAATAACAGGAGTAATATATTTTTAACAATAGGGACTAGATTTTAAGTAAGGACCACCGCTTGGTGGTCCTTATTATTTAATTCTTTCCAACAAATGATCGGAGCATCCAGTTGTTCTTTT
>CAMBFY010000062.1 GCA_945865415.1 Sphingobacterium thalpophilum | reverse complement strand
AAATGGGGTGATACAGGGTCATTTCAGATATTTCAATATGATTACTCTGAATGAGAAAGAACTTAGCGATTATTACGCCAATGCAGTAGGCGGAGGTTTGCGGTTTGAGACAGCAAAATTTCATAATTTTCAATTCGGGATCAGTGGTTTTTATATTTTCAATATTAGTTCTTCAGATTTTGGAATCCCTGATCCTAAAAGCGGCCAATATAATCGTTATGAAATAAGTTTATTTGATATAGAAGATCCAGCAAATAAGAAAGATATTGATCGTTTGGAGGAACTTTATCTTAAATATAATTATAAAAATTCATCCTTGATTTTTGGCCGGCAGTTATTAAATACTCCATTTATCAATCTTCAGGATGGTCGTATGAGACCAACAGGAGTAGAGGGATTATGGACTGAATTAAATGAGATCAAAGGAACTAAAATTGAGGGAGGATGGATTTATAGTGTTTCGCCCAGAGGTACTACCAAATGGTACAATACCGGAGAATCCATAGGGGTCTATTCTACCGGACTAAATCCTGATGGTACCCCATCACTTTACAGCGATCAAATACATAGCAAAGGTTTGGCTTTGATAGGTATAACTTCCAAATTAAATAAAAGAATAAAGCTTCAGGGCTGGAATATGCTCACAGAAAATGTCTTTAACACAGCGATGTTGCAGACTGATTTTTCCTTTCCTTTCAAAAATAATTCAACTCTGATGACTTCGGCACAATTTATAAGGCAAGATGCAATAAATGATGGAGGAAATTCAAATCAGTCGGCAACCTATTTTACCAAAGGAGCAAATTCATTGAGTTTTGGAGCCAGATTAGCATGGAAAGACAAATCCTGGGAGACATCTTTAAACTATAATCGAATCACAGCACAGGGGCGATACCTAGTTCCACGTGAATGGGGAAGGGATCCATTCTTTACTTTTCTTCCCCGTGAGCGAAATGAAGGCTTAGGAGATGTGGATGCAATAATGGCTAAGGTGAATTATAACTTCCCAAAATCGGGCTTTAAAACGTCTGTTGCAGCCGGATACTATCATTTACCGGATACAAAAGATTTTATTTTGAATAAGTATGGAATGCCTTCATACACCCAGATAAATACAGATATTAGGTATACCTTTACGAATACTTTGAATGGTCTCGAAGCTCAGCTACTGTTTGTTGCCAAATTAAATAATGGTGAAACTTACGGAAACAGCAAACAGATAATTAATAAAGTAAATATGGCACAATCTAATTTTGTTCTAAACTTTCATTTTTAATGACAGCAAATCTGGATATCCTCAAAAGTATTTTCGAACCTCAGCTAATTCAGGAAATACAGCAATTCGGAATCTTCCAAACGTTTAAAGAAGGTGATCTGATCATGGATTATGGCAAGTATGTTCGTATGATGCCTATTGTGCTCAAGGGAACTGTAAAGGTTTATCGCCTGGATGAGAAGAAAAATGAAATTCTTCTGTATTATCTCTCCAGCAATGAGAGTTGTTCTATGGCCTATAGCTGTTGCCTTGAGGCGAAAAAGAGTGAAGTTAAAGCTATTGCTGAAGATAATGTGGAGTTGATTGCGATCCCTCACGGCAAGTTAGACGACTGGCTTTGCGCCTATCCTAGCTGGAAGAATTATATCATGCGTAGTTTTAATGAACGATTTATTGAGCTTTTAAAATCAATTGAGAGTATTGCTTTTCATAAACTTGACGAACGTTTGATTGGATATCTGAAAGAGAAACAACGATTAAGTGGTTCAAGCGTGATTAAAGCATCCCATGGATTGATTGCAGACGAATTAGCGACAAGCCGTGTGGTTATTTCCCGTCTGTTAAAGCAGCTTGAAAACGACAAGAAAATCATTCTTTATCGTAACGAAATTAAGTTGCTCACTTCATTTAACTAAATCACCAGTTTCACCTTTGAATCGACGATTTAGTAGAATAATGTCTTTCCAGGAGAGTCTCTCAGATCTGCATCACAAAACATGTTACAGTCAGGGTTTAGGATCAATAAAATTTTACGATATTGCTTTAAGAATGAATTGGAAAATTCCATTTTATTCATTTAATAAAGCAAATGAAAGCATTTTTAAATCAGGATTTCCTTCTTGCATCAACAACAGCGCAAAATCTTTATAACAATTTTGCAGCTCATTTACCTATCATAGATTACCATTGTCATCTCCCGCCTGATCAGATTGCGGCTGATTCAAATTTCGAAAACCTGACTCAAATTTGGCTCTACGGCGATCATTATAAGTGGCGCGCGATGAGGGCCAATGGGATACCTGAAAAGTATATTACCGGCAATGCCAGCGATTGGGAAAAATTTGAAAAATGGGCAGAAACTGTTCCTTATACTTTTCGAAATCCGTTATATCACTGGACCCATCTCGAATTACAGCGTTATTTTGATATCCATGAAATTCTTTCTCCCGCCACGGCAAGAAAGATTTACGATGAGTGTAGCGCAAAACTTCAAACCCCGGAGTATTCTATTCGCCGAATGATTGAAAGGATGAACGTAGAGAGTATTGGTACAACAGATGACCCTCTGGATGATCTGTCGTTTCACAAGAAAATTAAAGCAGATGGCTTTTCTGTGGTAGTTCGACCTTCATTCAGACCTGATAAGGCGATGAATGCTGATAATTTATCAGAGCTACATACCTACATACACAAACTTGCAGCTGTTTGCGGACAAGAGATTGTAAATTTTGATCAGTACCTGCTTGCACTAAAAAGCCGGCACGATCATTTTGCAGAGAACGGCTGTGTGGTGTCTGATCATGGATTGGAGCAACTCTGTTATGAAGAATATACAGACGCTGAAATTGATCAGATATTTTTAAAAATCCTCAACCAGGAGCTCTTGAGTGCTCTTGAAGTCCTCAAGTTTAAGTCATGCATGCTCGTTAATTTGGCACATTGGGATCATGAAAAAGGCTGGGTTCAGCAATATCACCTGGGTGCCATACGAAATAATAATTCAAGATTACTGTCAGAACTTGGCCCGGATACCGGCTTTGACTCTATGGGTGATTTCTCACAATCGCGTGGCATGTCTAAATTTTTAAACAAACTGGATTCTACTAACAGACTTGCAAAAACAATAATCTATAATCTCAATCCTGCTGATAATGAAATGTTCGCTACTATGGCGGGGAATTTTAACGATGGAACTGTGCCTGGTAAAATCCAGTTTGGATCTGCCTGGTGGTTTTTGGATCAAAAATTTGGCATGGTGGATCAAATCAATGCGCTCTCAAGCATGGGTTTATTGAGCCGATTCGTTGGGATGATTACAGATTCAAGAAGTTTCATGTCTTATCCAAGGCATGAATATTTCAGAAGAATTTTGTGTAATCTGATTGGGAATGATGTTGAAAATGGAGAATTGCCAAACGATATTCAGTGGCTTGGACAAATGGTTCAGAATATTTGCTACTTTAACGCTAAGAATTACTTTAAATCATAAGATTTTTGTCACTCTGAATGGATAAGCTTAATTTTTGACTTCATGCAAAAAATGACTAATTATCGCTGGACGATATGCTCGCTGGTGTTCTTCGCTACTACTATCAATTATCTTGACCGTCAGGTAATTAGTCTCTTGAAGCCTTATTTAGAAAAGGAGTTTAGCTGGTCTGAAACTGATTACTCCAATGTAGTAGCCGCCTTTCAACTGGCATATGCCCTTGGAATGTTGGGCGTTGGAAGTATCATTGACAGGGTTGGAAGTAAAATGGGTTATGCAGTATCTCTAATATTATGGAGTATAGCCGCAGTGATGCATGCATTTGTAAAGACGACTTTTGGATTCGGAGTGGTTAGGGCATTTTTGGGGGTAACCGAAGCGGGTAATTTTCCAGCCGCTATCAAAGTAATGGCCGAGTGGTTCCCTAAACGGGAAAGAGCATTTGCAACAGGTATTTTTAATAGTGGGACCAATATTGGAGCAATCATTGCTCCCCTGGTAGTACCGTGGCTTGCTATTACTTACGGCTGGCAAATGGCATTTATAGTAACCGGTGCCATCGGATTTCTCTGGCTTATTTTCTGGTTTTTACTGTATGAAACTCCTGAAAGGCATAAACGTATATCGGCCTCAGAACTGGCTCATATACAAAGTGATGAAGAGATTGTAATTCCTGTGGAAGGAGAAACTGAAGCGGTAATTCCATGGCGCAAACTGCTAACCTATAAACAAACCTGGGCTTATGCTGTTGGAAAATTTCTTTCAGATGGAGTATGGTGGTTTTTCCTTTTTTGGCTTCCGGCATTTTTAATTTCAGAATATAGATTGGTAGGTCTTGAGGTAAGTGTTCCTGTTGCGGTGGTTTATCTGATCGCCGGCATCGGGAGTATTGCTGGTGGATGGTTGCCGATGTGGTTCACTAAGAACAAGGGTTGGACGATGGTCAGATCGCGTAAAACCTCGATGCTTATTTACGCCGCTATCCCATTAATGGTGATGTTTTCTCAGTGGGCAGGATCATTTAATATGTGGTATGCAGTAATCATTATTGGTATCGGCATGTCGGCGCATCAAGCATGGTCGGCAAACATCATGACTACCGTTTCAGATATGTTTCCCAAAACTTCCATTGGTGCTGTAATTGGGATTGGGGGGATGTTCGGGGGCTTTGGCAATATTACAGTTGCAAAGAGTGCGGGTTATTTACTTGATCATTACAAGGCGGCCGGACATATTCAAACCGGTTATTATATGTTGTTTCTCTTTTGTGGAACTGCTTATCTTCTGGCTTGGTTTTTAATGTTCAGGGTTTTGGTTCCTAAAATGACTCCCATTAAGCCTCATATGAAGAAGATAGAGTAACAATATTCCTACCCTTCCTGCATTATTTGCATTATTGGGCTATTTATTTTACTTTACAATATGGTTATCAGGATATTACCAAGCCATTTGGTAGTTTAAATTGTTATTATAGTTATTATCAATATGAAAACAGAACAGAATCGTAGAACGTTCATTAGAACAACAGCAGTAGCCGCTGCCGGAATAACTATGGGTGCAAATAGCTTTGCAGATAGCCTTTATCCCTCCTCAAACTATGGTATTGTTGCTGGTACCCGAGTAGGAATCATTGGCTTAGATACCTCCCATTCAATTGCTTTTACTAAAGCACTTAATGATCCAAATTCCAGTCCGGATTACAGCGGATTTAAAGTTGTAGCAGCCTATCCTTATGGCAGTAAGGATATTAAAAGCAGTTATGAGCGTATACCCGCCTATACAGAGGATATAAAAAAGATGGGAGTAGAAATTACAGATTCTATTGCCAGTCTATTAGAAAAGGTTGATTTTGTACTTCTTGAAACTAATGACGGTCGATTACATCTTGAACAGGCCATGCAGGTTATCAAAGCAGGTAAGCCATTTTTTATTGATAAACCGGTTGCCGCTTCATTTGCAGATGCAATTGCAATATTTGCCGCTGCTAAGAAGGCCAATGTAAGGTTTTTCTCTTCTTCTTCACTAAGATATTCTGTTGGAGCTCAGGAGATAGCAGCCGGGAAATATGGTAAAGTACTGGGTGCAGAAACCTACAGTCCTTGTCATCTTGAAAGCACTCATCCTGATCTTTTCTGGTATGGTATTCACGGTGTAGAATCTCTTTTCACAGTAATGGGACCAGGATGTAAGCAGGTGGTTAGAATCAGTTCGCCTGATGTAGATGTGGTGGTTGGAACCTGGAACGATGGAAGGGTTGGAACTTTCCGTGGTGCCCGCACCGGAAAACTTGGCTATGGTGGTACAGTGTTCACCGAAAAAGGTAATGTTCAGATTGGGGAATATGGTGGTTATAATCCATTATTAAAGCAGATTACTAATTTCTTCAAAACAGGAATTCTTCCAATAAGTTCCGAAGAAACACTTGATATATATGCGTTTATGGAAGCCGCAGACGAAAGCAAACGCAAAGGAGGAGTTCCTGTGAATGTTGCTGAAATCTATGCCAGAGTGCCAAAGGCCAGCAGGTAAGTATAGACTCAATGGTAATGGGAAATAAGAATCATTCAAGAAGAAAGTTTTTAGGTACCGGAGTTCTGGCATTAACTGGTCTTACCGCTTTCGGATATCAGGGTCTTGATTTCGTGCTACCGGTTAAAATGGAAATGGTTCGTGTTGGATTGATTGGTTCTGGTAGTCGTGGTTTGGGTCTAGCTCAGACACTTGCAAATGTTCGTAATATTGAGCTTGTAGCATGTTGCGATGTCATAGAGGATCATTTAAAAGCCGGTTTGAGGGTCGCCCATAAAGATGCTAAAGGATATTATGATTATCAGAATCTTATTGATGATCCAAACGTTCAGGCAGTAATTATTGCCACGCCACTTTATTTGCATTTTCCTATGGCAGTAGCAGCTTTAAAAGCTGGGAAGCATGTCTACGTAGAGAAAACCATGGCTTATAATATCCCGCAGACTCTTCATCTGGTGAAATTGGTTGACACCTCAAATCTTGTTTTTCAGGTTGGACATCAATACAGATACTATGCAATGTATCA
This sequence comes from Sphingobacterium thalpophilum, assembly GCA_945865415.1. Classification (GTDB taxonomy): domain Bacteria; phylum Bacteroidota; class Bacteroidia; order Sphingobacteriales; family Sphingobacteriaceae; genus Daejeonella; species Daejeonella thalpophilum_A. The sequence goes on along the minus strand of CAMBFY010000062.1, from coordinate 5,780 downwards.
CAGGGTAAAAGAGATCATTAAATTGGGCTGGATTGGAAAGGTATATCATTATGAATGTCAATATAACAGGAATTCCGACTGGCGTCAACCTGTTAATGATCCTAAAATGGAGCGTGCGTTAAACTGGAAAATGTACAGGGAATATTGCGGAGGCTTGTTATCCGAACTCAGCGCACATGAAATTGACATGGTGAATATGATTGAAGGCGCCCATCCAATTAAAGTTGCCGGGTTCGGAGGTATTGATTACTGGAAGGATGGAAGAGATAATTTTGACAATATCCGTTTAGTTTATGAGTATCCAGGCGGAGTAAAATCCAGTGTCACTTCAATTCTTTCAAATGAGTATAAGGGTTATTCGATTCGTATCCTTGGAACCAGGGGTACCATTGAAATTTTAAGGGATAAAGCGTTTATATATGCTGAAGCAAAAAGCAAAACTACCGGAACGGTTGATGGTGTAACTGGAGCTACAGTTGAAGTTTCTCCGGGTGGAGCCGGCGAGCCTATTGTATTCCATAAAGACAGTCCGGTGCTGGATCCAACTGTTTATGCCCTGCGTGATTTTGCTGAGTGTATATTAACAGGAAAAAAGCCTGTTTCTAATGTCAGAACCGGCAAAGATGTAGCAATAGCTGTACATATGGGAAATAAAGCAGCTGAGACAGAGACAACCCAATATTGGAAAAGTGAATATGATATTTGACATTTCTATAGAATTAAACTAAGATTTAACAAAGGCCTTGTCGCCATTAATTAATAAACACATGAAAAATTCAGATTCCCGCCGGGATTTTATTAAAAAGTCAGTCACTGGTGCTGCCGCAATTTCATTTGGAGGTATTCTGCCTGGCTTTAGCGCAAGCAGTTATGCAAAAATTATGGGTGCAAATGAGCGTATTCAGGTTGCAATGATGGGTGTGAATAGTCGCGGTCTTGCACTTTCACAAAATTTTGCTGCTCAAAAGAATTGTGAAATTAGATACGTTTGTGATGTCGATAAGCGTGCAACTGTAAAATGTATCAATACAGTTGCAGGGATTCAAAACTCGAAACCAATGGATCAACCTGACTTCAGAAAGGCGCTTGAAGATAAACAGCTTGATGCACTTGTGATAGCAGCACCCGATCATTGGCATGCTCCTGCAGCTCTACTTGCATCAGCGGCAGGCAAACATGTTTATCTTGAAAAACCTTGCAGCCATAATCCTAATGAAGGTGAGCTTCTTGTTGCTGCTGCCAACAAGTATAAAAATATAATACAGATGGGTAATCAGCGCCGCTCATGGCCTAATGTGGCAGCGGGTATCGCCGAATTGCACGGTGGAATTATTGGACGACCGTATTTTGCAAAAACATGGTATACCAATAACAGACCTTCAATTGGTGTAGGTAAATCTGCCCCAATACCTGAGTGGTTGGATTATGATCTATGGCAAGGGCCTGCTCCACGCCGTGAGTATAAGGATAATCTGATTCATTACAACTGGCATTGGTTCTGGCACTGGGGTACAGGAGAAGCGCTTAATAATGGTACACATATGATCGATCTTGCACGCTGGGGTCTTCAGGTTGAATTTCCGACAAGAGTAAGCTCTGCAGGTGGAAGATATCGTTTTCAGGATGATTGGGAAGCACCCGATACTCAGAATATAAATATCGAATTTGGCAATAAGTCAACAATAACCTGGGAGGGCAGGAGTTGTAACTCATTTCCAATTGAAGGCAGTTCTGTAGGCGTTGTATTTTATGGTGAGAATGGCACTTTGGTTATAGGAGGTGGCAATGCCTATAAAGCTTTTGATTTGAAAAATAATATTATCAAGGAAGCAACAAATGATATCAAAGTTGATACCGGAAGCCTGACGAGTCCGTCACAGCAATTAGATGCTTTTCATATTCAAAACTTCTTCAGTGGTATTAAAAGTGGAACTGCTTTAGCGGCAGATATTAATGGTGGACATCAGAGTACTCTATTGTGTCAGCTTGGAAATATTGCTCAAAGAACTGGCAGGACATTGAATATTGATTCTAAAAATGGTCATATTCTAAATGATAAGGATGCTATGAAACTTTGGAGCAGAGAATATCAAAAGGGTTGGGAACCAAAAGTATAATTCATTTTACAGCTAATAGTTAATTTCTTAATTCTGACTGCGTGTTATATAATTGGTGTATATCCAATTCAAATTGATTGAAAGGGAATGATTTGTTAATGAAATGACGAAGAAATGAATGAAACACCAAAGCCAGGAATAGGTATTTACCGCTGGAAAATTTGCGCAATGCTATTCCTTGCAACAACAATTAATTTTGTTGACAGGCAGGTTCTTGGAATTCTTGCACCCCAACTTCAACAAGAATTTGGCTGGTCTGATTCAGAATATGGATTTATAGTTTCTTCTTTTCAGGCAGCTTATGCATTAGGCTTTCTTATTATGGGCCATCTTCTGGATAAAATCGGAACGCGAATGGGGGCAACCATTGCTATTGGATTTTGGAGTATTGCGACGATGATGCATGCCCTGGTAGCTTCTCTTTTTGGATTTGCAGCAGTTCGTTTTCTCCTTGGATTGGGTGAAGCAGGGAACTTTCCGTCTGCCTTAAAGGCTGTTTCTGAATGGTTTCCTAGAAAGGAACGAGCCTTGGCTACGGGTATTTTTGTTTCCGGAGCAAGCGTCGGAGCAATTGTGGCTCCATTGGTAGTTCCTTTTATTGCGATCAATTATGGATGGCAGATGACCTTTGTCATTACCGGCGCAATTGGTTTTGTTTGGATATTTTTTTGGATGCTCATGTACCGTTTACCTCAGGATCATCCTAAACTGAGTAAAACAGAACTGGACTATATCACAATTGATCCCCCGGAACCGCAGATAAAAATACCATGGTTGCACTTACTTAGATATCGTCAAACCTGGGCTTTTGCATTTGGTGCTTTCATGACTCATCCCATATTTTCATTTTTCCTTTTCTTTCTGCCAAAATTCTTTTTTAGTAATTATGGGATTGGGATCGGTAAAATTGGTCCAATACTGATCATTATTTACCTGATGTCAGATTTCGGGAGTATTTTTGGCGGATGGGCATCTTCTGTATTAATTAAGCGAGGATGGTCCGTCAACAAAAGCCGCAAGACTACCATGTTTGCATCGGCATTATGTGTTGTACCGGTTTATTTTGCAGCCCAAACCACTGAACTATGGCTTGCGGTAGGTCTCATTGGGCTCGCTTTAGCGGCGCATTCTGCCTGGTCTGCTAACTTGTTTACCCTCACAACCGATATGTTTCCAAGGCAGGTAGTGGGTTCTGTGGTTGGTATAGGCAGTATGCTTGGTGCTGTTGGTGGTATGTTCGGTGCAACAATTGGAGGCTTTCTTTTACAGACCACCGGAAGTTATGTGTCACTTTTTATTTTCGCAGGCAGCGCTTACCTGATCGCTTTTACAGGAATACAATTGCTTTCACCAAAATTAAAATCAATAACACTGGAGAAAATTATTTGATCTTTTTAAGAGAATACTGCTCTTCTATCTGGAAATAAAAAAATAAAAATAGATTTAATTTGAAGCTATGAATATGATAAAACCTAATTTCAAAACCCTTAAACACTTACTATTTATAAACTGTATGATTCTTTTTGGTACATCTTGTGCAGACAAAGCTGAAAAAGTACAAGAACCTCAAATTCGTTTGATAACCCTGGATCCGGGACATTTTCATTCTGCTCTGATACAGAAGTCAATGTATCCTGAAATCGACTCAGTAGTTCATGTTTATGCTCCCTATGGCGATGAGGTTAAGGCCCATCTTAATCTGATCAGTTCCTATAATAAAAGGGCTGAGGATCCGACAAGATGGAAGCAAAAGGTGTATACTGATGATGATTACCTGCAAAAGATGTTTCAGGAAAAGGCAGGAAATGTGGTTCTTATTGCAGGAAACAATAAGTTTAAGACAAATTATATCAAGCAATCAATTGATTCAGGTTTAAATGTACTTGCAGATAAACCTATGGCAATTGATACAGATGGCTTTAATACCTTAGTTGAGGCATTTAATTCTGCAGAAAAAAATAAAGTATTGCTTTATGATATCATGACTGAACGCTATGAAATCAATAGCATCCTTCAAAAGGAGTTCGCCCATCTTCCGGCTTTTGGAGAGCTGGATAAAGGCAGTCCGGAAAACCCATCTGTTACAAAAATCAGTGTTCATTATTTCTTCAAAAATGTATCCGGTAAACCACTTGTCAGACCAGCTTGGTTTTTCGATGTTAAACAGCAGGGTGAAGGAATCACCGATATTACCACCCATCTGGTTGATTTGGTTCAATGGGAATGTTTCCCTGATCAAATACTAGACTATAAGAACGATATTGAGATTATTTCGGCCAAAAGGTGGAGCACTAAATTAACTGCTCAGCAATTTGAAAAGGTGACCCTCAAAAAGGAATTTCCGGAATATCTGAAAGCGGATGTGAAAGGTGGCGTATTGAATCCTTATTCAAATGGGGAAATAAACTACAAATTGAAGGGAGTTCACGCTAAAGTCTCTGTAACCTGGGATTTTCAGGCACCTGAAGGAACCGGGGATACCCATTTCTCAGTGATGCGTGGAACAAAGGCTAGTGTTGTAATAAAACAGGGTAAGGAACAGAGCTTTAAGCCGGTATTGTATATCGAACCTGCTGCAGGAACTGATTTGAAAGCGTTTGAAAATGCGATAAAGGATGATTTGAAACAGATCAACAAAAAATATCCGGGAGTGGAATTAAAGAAAAACTCAACCGGCTGGGTGGTTATAATTCCGGATAAATATAAAGTTGGGCACGAAGATCATTTTGCACAAGTAGCCAAAGCGTATTTTCAGTATTTGAGAGATGGGAAATTACCGGCATGGGAAGTGCCGAATATGCTTGCAAAATACTACACTACAACCAAAGCCCGGGAAGTAGCATTAGCCAAATAATTAATCAGGGGGCGTTAAAAACCCCCTTTTTTTATAGTAGGCCATGGTCAGTATGATCATGTGGTTATATGTTTTCATACCATCAGGTTGCTTATTGGCCTTCAGGTAATTATCGTAAAATAGGTTACTGAATCTTCTGGTGATACCTCTGTATTCTTCCCAATATGCTCTTTCATTTTTCAAATCGGCCATAAAAGGTTCTGAGATCCGGCTTTTTAGAGTTTGAAATACCACTGTATCTAATCTGCCGGTTTCAAACATAAATTCCTGCGCAGCCAGATAATAGGCCGAATATCTGAGTAAGGCATTTTTTGATTCACTTGCGCTTATAAAACCGATAAAATTAGCCTCATCCTCAGCAGCATAGCCCATCGAATGTGCTGTTTCATGGCAGGCAACAAAGGGTTTCAAATATACCGGCATTCCAGAGTTGATCTGAGCCTCACCAGTAAATGGATTAAAGTAACCCATAGTTCCGAAATAGTTCATTAGTTTGCCAATCAGAGAGTTCTTTATTTTTGGAATTGGATATATTGCTGCATCATAAGGCGGATGAAGTTTTTTTATCGCCATGGCAGATTCCAGGTAAAGTTCAGGGTCGGTTTGGGGACTTTCCTCCAAATTGATTTTTGATCGGGTAGAATTAGCAGAATCAATAAGAATACCGGTCATTTTATAAAGGTCTTCTTTAGAGTACTCATATCCACTCAATTTCAATCTTTCAGCTGCCGGTTGCCGGAAGTAATTTAGTCCCCAGAACAGATAGAAAATCAAGATGATTACCTCCAGAGAAATAATCAGGTTCAGCG
>CAMBFY010000061.1 GCA_945865415.1 Sphingobacterium thalpophilum | reverse complement strand
CCTTCATAATACCGCTACTGTAGAAGAGACCGAAAAGTTGTTTAATTGGTACAGAGCAGAATTGAAGTCAGATTCTCAATGGAATTTTGAAGTACAGGAAGATGAGAATAAACTAAAATCCTTTATTTTTTCCCAAATTGAACTTGCTGATTCTACAGATAACCGATTTATAGGTACACGTAAGTATTATTCCCTGGCCGCAGCGGCCTCTGCTGTAATTTTTCTTATTAGTGGTTTATATTTTTTACATAAGTCGGACGATGTCAAAACAGATATAAATCCTGCGAAAGTAGCTACTAAGCCTGTGGTTAATGATATTCAACCAGGGGGCATTAAGGCCATTCTTACACTTTCTGATGGTAAAAAGATTGTATTGGATGATTCCCAAAATGGGGTTGTGCTCAATCAGGGTGGTATCAAGATTCACAAGAATTCACAAGGTGTTATTGAATACACACTTATTGAGTCTGCAAATGAACAATCAATAAATGAAAGAAAAAAAGAAGTTCAAACTGTTTACAATACCATACAGACGCCGGTTGGGGGCAAATTTCAGTTAAATCTTGCGGATGGCAGTAAAGTTTGGCTTAATTCAGCTTCTTCATTACGCTTCCCTGTATTTTTTGCTGGCGATACACGCGAAGTGGAGTTGAAAGGTGAAGCTTATTTTGAAGTTTCCAAAAATGAGGATAAGAAATTTTCAGTCCGATCCGGAAATCAGACAGTTGAAGTACTTGGAACTCATTTTAATATCAACGCATATTCTGATGAACCTTCTATCACTACCACATTAATTGAAGGTGCTGTTCGGGTTATTGAGCTCAACTCAAAAAAATCTCAAATACTTAAACCTGGTGAACAATCGAAAGTAGACAGGGACATCAGGATTCATAGAAAAGACACTCAGGCTGAGGTAGCTTGGAAAGATGGATATTTCTATTTTGAAAATGCCAGTATTGAAACTGTGATGCGACAGCTCGGGAGATGGTACGGAATTACGGCAAGATATGAAACAGAATTACCAGAACATCATTTTGAAGGGGCAATAGCTACAAACCTTACACTATTGGAGGTCTTGGAAATACTTCAGAAAAGTAATATTCACTTTAGACTGGAAGGGAAGGAGGTTGTGGTTATGCCTTAAACTTGAAAAGTAGAAGGCAGAAAAAACCAGAAGCGTTGACGCGCTCCTGGCCAAAGTCTGGTCTTCTAATAAAAAAATATTGAGTTAGATTATTGATCACCAAACAAATCAAATTTATGAATTTATTTACTAAAGCAGAAGGCTGTTTAGGTCATGTCACAAGTATTGACCTAAGGCCGACAATTCCTGGTGAAAACCGATACGTTAAGTATTGTAAAAGCCAGTTGATTTCATCAAATTCAATTTTTCTTGTCATGAAACTGACATTCATTCTTCTTTTGGCCTTAATCTTTAATGTTCAGGCAGAAGGTTATTCTCAAAAAGTTACTTACAGCGGCGAAAATGTTGCTATTCAGAAAGTGTTTTCCTCAATTAAGAAACAAACAGGTTATGGGTTTTTCTTTCAAAAGGAGCTGATCAGCTTAGCAAAACCAGTAACTATTAATGCTGTAAATGAAGATCTTTCAGAGGTTTTGATAGCTTTATTTAAAGATCAGCCTTTAGAATTCAGTATTAAGAATAAAACAATTCTGGTATTAAAAAAGACTGTTCCCATTATGATTCCTCAAAGCAATTTGGTTAATATATCAGAATTGCTAGAAGTGAAAGACATTGTAGTCAAAGGTCAGGTTTCTGATGCTAGTGGCGAAACATTGCCAGGGGTAAGTATAAAACTTAAGGGTACTAGTATAGGTGCAACCACTGATTTAGATGGACGCTTTACCATTAATGTGACTGATAATAATAGCGTACTAGTTTTTACTTATATCGGGTACCAAACTCAGGAAGTCACAGTTGGAAGTAGAACTACCTTAAATGTTCAACTAGTAGCTGCTAATACTGCTTTAACCGAAGTTGTGGTTACAGCCTTAGGTATTTCAAGACAGAAAAAGGCACTTGCTTATGCTGTTACTGAGGTTAAGGGTGAAGAGTTTACCCAGGCGAGAGAGAATAACGTGGCAAACGCATTCGCCGGTAAGATTGCAGGTGTAAACGTAACCGGTATATCTTCAGGTCCGGGTGGTTCTAGCCGTGTCGTTATTAGAGGTAATGGTTCTTTAAGTGGTAATAATCAGCCCTTATATGTGATCAATGGTTTACCTATGAACAATACAGCACGCTCACAGGCTCAGGGTGAAGGTGCTACGATTTTGGATAGAGGTGATGGTATCGCTGCCATAAACCCGGATGATATTGAAACAATTAGCGTATTGAAAGGCGGACCTGCAGCGGCACTTTACGGTAGTCAGGCAGCTAATGGGGTTATTCTAATTACGACCAAGACTGGCACAGCTCAAAAAGGAATTGGAGTAGAATTTAATAGTAACTTCACAGTTGGTAGTCCGTCGATGTATCCCGACTTACAATATGAGTATGGACAAGGGTTAGATGGCGTTAAACCTACAACAAAAGCTCAATCAATCAGCTCCGGACGTTTAGCTTTCGGAGCTAAAATGGATGGTCAGCCTTACGTTCAGTTTGATGGAGTTATGCGACCATATTCTCCTGTTTATATAAAGGATAACTGGAAAAATTTCTATCGACCAAGTACGAATCTTACTAATACCTTAGCATTTTCAGGAGGTAATTCATCCGCACTTACCTACAGAATTTCATTGTCTGACCTTCAAGCTAGTGCAATGGATCCAGGGTCAAGTTATGCCAGACAAACAGGTAATCTAAATGTGAGATCTGTTCTTGGTAAAAAGATCATTATTGAATCAACTATACAATACAATATAGAAAAGGGAATAAATCGTCCGGGTAATGGATATGCTGACAACACCACCTCATGGGCAACTAATTTAGTAGCAAATACAGTGGATATTCGGAATCTGGCTCCTGGTTATGATGCTAATTTCAATGAAGTTCAGTGGCAACAGGTTCCTGAGGCACAGAACCCTTATTTCGTATTAAATCGTATGGGGAATAAAGACGGGAAAAATCGTTTCTTGGGGCAGGCGAGTATCCAGTATAATATTTTGGATGATCTATCTGTTAAGGTGAGTGGAATGCAAGATTTTGACAGGTTTGAATCCATGGATTATATGCCAATTGGAACTGCAAAAAGACCAAGAGGATTGTTTAATTCAGGAACTTCATTTGTTACTAAAACTACCGCCCAGGCATTATTGAATTACAATAAAACCTTTTTTGAAGATTTTCAGTTTACTGCTATGGCAGGAGGAAATATCGAGCGAAACGTTGCAGAATCAACTTCAAATTCCGGGGCTGATTTTATAGTTCCTGATTTTATCAGCTTCTCTAATCTCGCACTTCAGTCTGCAAGTGTTGGACTAAGCCGATTCGGACAAAATTCGGTATTTGGCTCTGCTGATATAGGGTATAAGAGTTTCCTTTATTTTACCTTTTCAGGAAGACAGGATTGGTTTTCAACTCTAAATCCCGGTAATAACTCAATATTTTATCCATCTGTCGGTACCAGTTTTATACTTTCTGATGCAATTAAACTCCCTTCATTAATCAGTTTTGCAAAAATTAGAGCTTCCTGGGCCCAAGTTGGAGGTGCAACGGTAAGCCCATACCAGATTAACCAGCTTTATACCTTTGCTCAGGGAGGTCACATGGGACGTCCGGTTCAGAATACATCTTCGGCTCTTGCAAACCCAAATCTAAGACCCCTAACTTCTACTACTTACGAGGGAGGTATTGATATGCAATTCCTGAATAATCGTTTAGGTATAGACTTCACTTACTACAACCGTAAAACGACTGATGATATTTTGAGTACCAGCGTTGCAGCAAGTTCTGGATATACTTCAGCACTCCTTAACGTTGGTGAGTTAAGCAACAAGGGGGTCGAACTCCTCTTGACAGGTACTCCAATCAAGACAAATAAATTCACATGGGATGTGAGCTATAATGCTGCTTACAATCAAAGTGAGATTTTAAAGCTTGCCCCTGGTCTTAGTTCAGTGGGCGGTGTTGGTGTTGGACGACCTTACAATACCCTTAGAGGAAGAACATACTTAACCAATGCAAATGGGGTTCGTGTTTACAACAAAATTAGTGGTTACGAAGTTCAGAGTCCCGAACTTGAATATGGTCAGGGTGTTCCACCATATACTATGGGATTGACAAACAATTTTAGATATAAGAATTTCTCTTTTAATTTCCTTCTGGATGGTAAATTTGGGAATGTTGTGGAATCCCAGTTGAGTCGATACTTTTATCGCTTCGGCTTATCTAAAAATACACTTCCTGGCAGGGAAAATGGTTTAACTGTGACAGGAGTGGATCAGACAGGTGCGCCATTTACTAAAACATGGCCGGTGGATCAGATAGACACGTATTATAATAACCAGGCAAGTATCAGCCCTCTGACCAGTTCTGTATTTGATGGTAGTTTTATTAAACTTCGTCGTGCTGTATTGAGCTATAGATTACCTGTTAGCAAGTTAAAATCTCTGAAGATTCAGTCAGCAGATATCTCTCTTGTCGCAAATAATCCGTTTATTCTGTTTTCTCATATTACAGATTTCGACGTTGAATCAGCCTACACCATTGGAAATACTCAGGGACGCCCTTCCAATACAATTCCAAGGGCTAAAGAGTTCGGAATGAATTTAATTGTAAGGTTTTAATTAATGTTATCTAATATTTTCAATATGAATAATTATGATTTTGTAAAAACCCGCAGGGTTAAGATTATTAAATCATGATTAATCATCACCATTATAAATTAAAAAATAAACAGATGAAAAATCTAATTTTTAAACCTATATGTGTGGCTCTAATCTTAGCAATAGCTTTGTCATCATGTACAAAGGATCTTGCAGAGCTGAATAAGAATCCGAATGCTTACGAAAAAGTAAATGCAAATTTTCTATTTACAAAGGCACAATTGGGTGCTATCGGATTAAATCCTGGTGCAAATCGTTTCACTAATATGCAGATGTTGCAACAAGAAGCGACTTACAGTGAAGTAACGGCACCCGGTGATAAGTATTTTGCAGAAGGTGCTGTGAGAGGTAACTGGGCAGCGTATTCAAGCTGTCTGAATCAGGTTCAACTGGTGATTGATGAAACCAGGAAAGATCCGACAGGTATTAATAAGCTTGCTGCTGCAAGGATCTGGAGAGTTTATATTATTCATCAATTGACAGATCTTTATGGAGATATACCCTATTCAGAAGCGATGAAAGGTATTGACGGCAAATATCAACCTAAATATGATCTTCAGTCTGATATCTACAAAAATATGTTCAAAGAACTTGAAGAGTCTATAGCTTCCTTTGATGCCTCTAAACCTACTTTTGCATCTTCTGATCTGTTTTACGATGGGAACACTGTAAAATGGAAAAAGTTTGGATATTCAATGATGCTGCGATTGGGAATGCGTTTGACTAAAATAGATGCAGCACTAGCGAAAACCTGGGTAGAAAAGGCAATTGCTGGTGGCCCCATTGTGGATGATGCTGACCTCGCAAGAGCGCCATATGCTGATGGGGGATTATTAAGTAACAGAAATCCTTTCTCTGAGCACCATAGAGTGTTGGATTATGTAGATGGTCAGAATCCTTTAAATGTTCAGGGCTCAAAAATTGCCCAGACTTTTATTGATCATTTGAAGGGCAATTCAACAACAACAAAAGATCCACGTTTAAATGTTATCTCAGTTTTATGGGTAAAACAACCAAGTGGTGTATATATAGCTGATACAGCAACTGCATTACAAAGAGGTATGAAAAATGCACGGTTTAATGGATATCCTGCAGATTTTGAAACATATTCTGAGCCAAACCCAAGCACGGTGATGAGATATGATGCTCCGGTAATTGTACTGGGTGCCGCAGAAGTTCATTTTCTGTTGGCTGAAGCTTCAATCAGAGGCTGGTATGCAGGAAATGCATCAACCTCCTATAACAATGGGGTTACTTCTGCTATGAAGCAATGGTCACTTTATGGTTCTGGTGGTGCAATTTCATCTGATAAGGTTACAACTTATCTTAAATATAATCCATTCCTGACAGCAGGTACTTTTAATCAGAAACTTGAGCAGATATCTACCCAGCGTTGGGTATTGGGTTATCTTGATCAGATCGAGAACTTTGCTAACTGGAGACGTACTGGCTATCCAGCATTAATTCCAACCAATTATCCCGGAAATATAACCGGTGGAAGAATTCCACGCCGCTATATTGTTCCTGAATCTGAAGAAACTTTGAACAGGGAGAATTTCCTTGCTGCCAAAGCAAGACAAAGTGGTGATAACACACTCCTAAGTCGTGTTTGGTGGGATAAAGAGTAATTTTTTATAATCAGAGAGGAGAAATTTATATCTTAGGATATGAATTTTTCCTCTTTGTTTTTTAATTCACTGTCAAACATTCTTTTTTAAGTCATGAAGCGTAGAGAACTTATTAAATACCTCTCAGTATTACCGGTGTCCGGAGCTGTAGCGGGTGCTGTGTCGCCCTTTCAATCAGTTCAGGCTGAAGAGATGCAGGATTATAAACCCGAATTTCAAACAGGACCAAAACGGCTTGCAGCAATTATTACCGAGTATCGGCCTGGCTCACATGCTGATGTGATCATCGGAAAGTATCTTGAAGGATTTAATCAGGATCAGATGGCACCTTACCCTGATTCAAAGATCGTTTCAATGTTTACTGAACAGGTTCCTGATAATGATATGAGTAGGCCCCTAGCCCAAAAATACAATGTTCCAATATTTCGAACCGTTGCAGATGCTTTAACTTTAGGGGGAGATCAGCTTGCTGTTGACGGGGTTATACTTATTGGGGAACATGGGGTATACCCATCAAATGATAAAGAACAGAAACTCTACCCAAGATTTGAAATGTTTCTTAAAATTACTGATGTGTTCCGTCAGTGTAAGAAATCAGTCCCTGTTTTTAACGATAAACATCTTTCCTGGAGCTGGCGCCAAGCCAAGCGTATGGTTGAGATTTCAAAAGAATTGAAATTTCCAATGTTAGCAGGTTCTACCATTCCGGTTTCCTGGAGAATTCCTGCGATAGATACTCCTTATGGTGTTAAGCAAAAATATGCGGTTGGCATTTCATTTAGTGGATTGGATATTTATGGTTTTCACTTACTTGACGGACTACAAGCTGTAGTTGAGAGAAGAAAGGGCGGTGAAACCGGAGTTCGCGCAGTACAGTGTCTTGAAGGACAAGATTGCTGGAACTACATCGAACAGAATGAATGGGTAAAACGACTTTTTGATCAGGCAATTTCACACAGTGAAACACGTGTTGCAGGTGATATGAAAGAGATTGTTAAAAATCCGTCCGTATTTATTATCGATTATAATGACGGACTAAAGGCCGCTGCATTTTTATTAACAGGTCTGCTTCAGGATTTCACCTATGCGATTGATATTGAGGGTGAGCAAAAACCCTTTTCAACACTCATGAAATTACAGGGCGGAAAGCCCCATTATCATTTTGGATGTCTTGTAAAAAATATGGAGATCATGTATAAAACAGGAAAGGCTCCTTATCCGGTTGAGCGAACCATGCTGAGTAGTGGAATCTTGGATTTTGCACTTGAATCCCGTATCTTGGGTCATAGAATTGTAGAAACACCTGAATTGTCAAAGGTTCGGTACTTAAGTTCTCCAGAATCTTATTTTTTCAGCAAAGGATGGGATAAAAATGGAAAACGATTAGACTGAAAATAGTTAACATCAGTATGTTTTCGTATAATTATTAAATCTATTAACAACTAGAATCAAGAACTAAAATGAGGAAGCTTTGCATTTTCTTTGTAAGTATACTGTTACCAATCGCGTTATTCGCACAAACAAAACCTTACAACATTATTATCAAAGGTGGTCATGTTATTGACCCTAAAAATAACATTAACAGGGTTATGGATGTTGCCATTACTGATGGAAAGATTTCAAAAGTTGCATCAAGTATTGATGCTTCTCAGGCAAGTCATGTAGTGAATGCTTCAGGGATGTACGTGACACCGGGTTTGATTGACATTCACGGACATGTTTTTGCAGGAACTGAACCGAATCATATGTATAGTAATGGATTTAACAGCATAATGCCCGACGGTTTTTATCAGCGCGTGGGTGTAACTACTGTTGTAGATGCCGGTGGTTCTGGATGGAGAGATTTTCAGACTTTTAAAAAGAATATTATTGATAATTCACAAACACGGGTACTGGCCTTCCTGAATATCGTTGGTAATGGGATGCGTGGGGGTGTGATTGAACAGAATACAACTGATATGGACCCGCAAATTGCTGCTAAAGCGGCATTGGCTAACAAAGAATATGTTGTTGGGATAAAAGTTGCACATTTTACAAGTCCTGATTTTACAAATGTTGATCGTGGTGTGGAAGCAGGTAAATTAGCTAATATGCCGGTGATGGTTGATTTTGGAGGCACTAAACCCAGACTTTCTCTAAAGGCGTTATTCATGGAGCATCTTCGTCCTGGTGATATCTTCACACATACATTTGGCGAATTACTTGACACTAAAGAAGCTATTGTTGATACTGCAAAACAGGAATTAAAGCCATTTGTTATGGCTGCACAAAAAAGAGGAATTATCTTCGATGTAGGTTATGGAGGTTCAAGTTTCAGATACTCACAAGCAATTCCTGCTGCTAGGGCCGGATTTCATCCCAATACTATAAGCACTGACCTTCACATTAGCAGTATGAAAGGCTCTATGAAGGATATGCTTTTAGTGATGTCAAAATTCCTAAAATTGGGAATGGATCTTCCAGCTGTAATCAATGCAAGTACCTGGGCTCCGGCTAAGGCAATAAACCGTCCGCAGTTAGGTCATCTTACAGAAGGTGCGATAGCAGATGTAGCAATTCTTGGGATGAGGAAGGGTAATTTTGGTTTCTATGATCTGCAAGGATATAAAATGGAAAGTAATGAAAAGCTAGAATGTGAAATGACCATTTTCGGAGGCAAGATCGTTTATGATCTCAATGGAATTGTAAGTCCGCTTTATAATTGTACTGAATGTAAATAATTTCTGATCTACCTATAATACACTACCAGCCAATAATCAATGAAGCGCAGGGAAATTCTCAAAACTTTAACCATGTTGCCTCTTGCAGGAGCAATAGGGAATTCCGGCTCATTGGTACAATCTGCTCATGCCTCTAATTCCCCGAAACGTGATTTATTCAGGGAGTTTGGAATACGCACATTCATAAATGCATCAGGATATTATACAAGCCTAAGTGGGTCATTGATGCAACATGATGCCGCTGATGCAATTCGTGAAACTGCCACATCCTTTTGCAGGCTCGAAGAGGTGCAGGATAAGGTTGGAGAACGAATTGCCAAGCTTTTACACGCGGAGTCTGCGATGGTCACCGCGGGTGCATTTTCAGCACTTATGCTGGGTATGGCCGGTGTGCTAAGCGGCACTGATCAAAAGAAGGTTTCTCAGATCCCCAGACTTGAAGGATCGGGTATGAAAACAGAGGTCATTCTGCAGAAATCACACAACGATGGTTATGCTCATGCTCTTACCAATTGTGGAGTGAAATTGATTACTGTTGAAACTGTTGAAGAATTGGAAAAGGCAATCAGTGAAAAGACTGCGATGATGTATTTCATTAATTATCAGTCCTCACTTGGGAAAATACAGCATAAACAATGGCTTGATCTTGCCAGGAAACATCGCATACCTACAATGATCGATATGGCCGCTGATCTCCCCCCAAAAGAAAATCTGTGGAAGTTTCATGACATGGGTTTTGATTTGGTTTGTGTTTCAGGAGGCAAATTTATAAGAGGCCCGCAAAGTACCGGAATCCTTAGCGGGAAAAAGGAACTGATTGCCGCGGCGAGATTAAGCGCTCCACCGCGTGGATCAAATATTGGAAGAGGAATGAAGGTGAATAAAGAGGAAATATTTGGTCTTTACGTTGCTTTAGAGCACTTTATTAATTCTGATCAGGAGAAGGAATGGAAAATGCTGGAGGACAGAATAGCAATTATTGCACAGGAAGCTTCGACCGTGCCTGGTGTAAAGGCCGAATTGATTCCTCTGCCATTGATTAATCGTGTTCCAACATTGAATATTTCATGGGATAGATCAAAGATTCAAATTGAAAATCTTGCAGCCAACTTGAGGGATGGATACCCCTCTATTGAAGTTATGGGCGCAGCCGGAGGGAGTATCAATGTAACGGCACATATGCTCAAGAATGATGAAGTAAAAATTGTGGCAAAAAGAATAAAACAGGAGCTTTATAAAGCGATGGTTTAATTCAATTGGTGATTAGTTTTCCGGATTTGTGAACGCTGCCTGCGATTTGAATTTTTTATTGTCCACTTTATAAGTCAAAATAACTGAAATTTTTAAAATCAAATTATAACACTAATGAAACGCAGAGAAATTTTAAAATCCCTAACCTTGCTTCCACTAGCCGGAGGGATCACAGCAACTGCTGCACCACTCAATAATGTGCTTTCTGCACCAGGCCTAAGCCGTGATCTTTTTAAAGAATTGGGTATCAAAACATTTATTAATGCCGCAGGAAACTATACGGTAATGTCAGGTTCTCTGATGCCAGCCGAAGTGATGGATGCGATCAATGCAGCCTCAAAGAAGTTTGCATTGATTGATGATGTACAGGAGAAGGTTGGTGAACGTATTGCACAAATTTGTCATGCCGAAGCTGCTTTGGTATCTGCCGGTTGCTGGTCGGCCTTAATGCTTGGCATGGCAGGTGTTCTAACCGGAATGGACACAAAACGGGTTAGTCAGGTGCCAAATCTGGCAGGAACCGGAATGAAATCTGAAGTAATTCTTCAAAAGACTCATTCTGCAGGATATGATCATGCACTAACACAGGCTGGAGTAAAGTTGATTAAAGTTGAAACAAGAGCAGAACTTGAAGCTGCTATTAACGAGAATACAGCAATGCTTTGGTTTCTCAACAGAGAGGTTCACAAAGGACAAATAAAACATGAAGAATGGCTTGAAATAGGTAAAAAGTTTAATCTTCCAACTATGATTGACATCGCTGCCGATGTTCCACCGGTTGAAAATCTGTGGAAGTTCAACGATATGGGCTTCGACTTGGTTGTAATATCAGGTGGCAAGGCTATGCGCGGACCTCAGAGTACTGGAATTTTAATGGGTAAAAAGAAATATGTTGATGCTGCCCGTCTCAGTAATAATCCAAGAGGCGGTATAGGCCGCGGACAAAAAGTTAATAAGGAAGAAGTAATTGGACTGTATGCCGCACTTGAGCGATTTGTTAATTTAGATCATAAAAAAGAATGGGAGATGTGGGAAAGAAAAATTGCTTTTATTGCAAGTACGATCAACGCTATTCCTGGGGTAACTACAAGTACTTACGTACCTGAAACACTGGATAATCAAATGCCAACGCTTAAAGTTACATGGGATTCAGCTAAAATTAACGTAACGAATGTGGAAATGGGAGAACGTATGCGTAAAGGTAATCCTTCTGTTGAAGTAATTTCCTGGGAGGCTCCTAATACTATTCGTTGCGGCATGCATGTGCTTGAAGCGGGTGAGGAAAAAATTGTTGCAAGCCGATTAAGGGAAGAACTATTGAAGGCTTCAGTATAAATTGTAAAATTTTTAATAAAAAATCATAAAATGAAAAAACGTTATTTCTTATTCGCAGCACTGTATTTACTCGCCGTTTTTTCAGTTCAGGCTCAATCTTATCAAACATTACTCAAAGGTGGGCATCTGATCGATGCAAAAAATAACTTGAACAAAGTTATGGATGTGGCCATTAATAACGGAAAAATAGCAGCTGTGGCGGCCAATATTGACTCTAAATTAGCTAAACAAGTGATTGATATCACTGGGAAATATATTACTCCTGGATTAATTGATATTCACGGACACGTTTTCGCAGGTACTGACCCCGAAGGTCAGCTAGAGAATGGATTTGAATCTCTTCCTGCAGATGGGTTTACTTTTCGGGTCGGTGTTACTACCATTGTAGATTGCGGCGACTCAGGTGCAGAGACCTTTGAATTGTTCAAGAAAAATGTGATTGATAAATCTGAAACCCGAGTTCTGGCATTTTTAAACATTTCAAGAAAGGGAATGTATGGCAGTGAGTATTCATTGGAACAGCAAAATAATAGTTTCTTTGATCCTGTTTTTGCCGCAGATGTTGCTAAACACTATAGTGAATACATTGTTGGATTTAAAGTGGCACATTATCACAAATCTGACTGGGT
>CAMBFY010000060.1 GCA_945865415.1 Sphingobacterium thalpophilum | reverse complement strand
ACCTGATGCACAAATGAGTGTTCGTAACCGATTGAAAGTCCCGGAACCCACCACTTGTCCATATAAGGCTGATCACCATCAGTTACATGAATGGAACGCCATCCACGAACAATTGAATCATCAGCATGATCAAAATATTCCAGACGATTCAGGTCGTGTAGATCCCAGCGAATGGAAGCATGTTCACCATTTATTTCAAAGGTGTATAATGCCTTATGCCCCCTGGCATATCGCGTAGATTCAAACAGCCCCAGGGATCCGTTGTTGAAATGACAATGAAAAATACAGGCATCATCAATTCCTACTTTTTCCTTTTTACCTGTCAACTGATGCATGCGTTCCTTAACGAAAGTTTCAGTGAGTGCAGATACATCTTTGATTCCTCCGTTTAACCAAATGGCAGTATCAATACAATGTGCGAGGAGGTCGCCTGTAACACCCGAACCTGCAGCATCAAGATCAAGGCGCCACAGACCTTCACCACCCTGAGGAAGATCAGCATTGATTGTCCAGTCTTGCAGGAAGTTAGCCCTATAATGAAATATTTTACCCAGTTTGCCTGAATCGACAATTTGTTTAGCTAAAGTGACAGCAGGCACACGACGATAATTATACCAAACCGTATTGGCTACACCCGCTTTTTCAATCGCTTCCACCATCGCTACTCCTTCTGCTAAAGTCCTTGAAAGAGGTTTTTCGCACAAAATCATTTTGCCTGCAGCCGCCGCAGCGATAGCAATCTCGGCATGCATATTATTGGGTGCACAAATATCAACCGCATCAATATCATCGCGGGCAATCAATACTTTCCAATCTGTCTCAAATGATTCATAGTTCCATTGTTCAGCGAATGCCTGAACTTTTTCTTCACTGCGGGAGCAAACTGCTTTTAAAACCGGACGATATTCCAGTTCAGGGAAAAAATCACCAACTCGTTTGTAACCGTTTGAATGGGTCCGGCCCATAAAGCCACATCCAATTAACCCGATTCTTAATTCTTTTTTGTTAGCCATCGTTTTATTCTGAAAAATTCTACTAATTAATTAAGACCAGCTGTTCAAATTGCGAACTTTGATCATTGCAGCCAAAATATCATTCCATGTTTTTTGTTGCTCCAAAACAGCATTTGGGAACATGCAACCATCCCAGCAGATGTGTTTAAAGGCCTTGGTCAATTCTCCGTTTTCATTCCTAAGCCAATGTCCGGCATCCATTGCAATATCCAATTTACCATTTGGATCTGTAGCCTGACAATGTCTTCCGGTTTTATCATGTGAACCGGAACCATAAGCTGTTCCATCATTCTGGGCAACGTGAAAATCTAATGTCCATGGACGTAATGCTGCGGTTAATTTTTTTAGACCCTCTGTCAGTGCTTCGCGGTCATTCCACTGATAATCTAATGGTAAAATGCGATCTTCAGGTGAGTTATAGCCAAGGAGATATAAAAACGTGTGCGACATATCTGCCTGAAAACCAATATTCGGACGATCAACAGCTTCCAGAGTATCCAGCATTGCTTTCCAGCTATGCATTCCTCCCCAGCAAATTTCACCTTCTGCAGCAAGTTTTTCGCCGTAATCAGCTGCCACATCACATGCTTCGCGGAAAGTTTGGGCAATCAGTTTGGTATTATTAACAGGATCTTTCGCCCAACTTTCAACCGAGCTGGCAGAATCAATACGGACTACACCATATGGGCGCACGCCCATTTCCTTAAGTTTCTGGCCATAAATACATGATTTACGTACCTGATCAACAAAATTTGCACGGTCTTCTTTGGAACCCATGGCAGGACCGCCCCAAATTGGCGCTACCAAACTTCCGATAACTAAATTATGTTTACTTACCTGATCAGCAAGTCTTTTAATACCATCCAAATCGTCTAAATTGATTGAAGGGTCAAAAAGACCAACGTCTACACCATCAAATTTGACACCATCCACTTCTGCAGCAGCAGTCATTTCAAGCATTTTATCTAATGAAATTGGTGGTTCTGAATCAGGACCTTTGCCCACAATGCCAGGCCATGTAGCATTATGAAGTTTTGGATAATTATTCTCAGTCATATTTAGATTTTTTAATAGTTACAAAATAAGATCCGGGTTTTCCGGACCGAAATGTTTCAGTATTACAATCGGGTCGTTTTTTGATGGGTTACTAATAACCACACCGTCTTTTGCTGCTTTTTCAGTCACAAAAAACTCATCGTTAGTTAATTGTCCGTATCTGATCAAAGATGGAGTTTCAATATCCCAAACTCCAAATTTGCCATGCCCCTGCATTACAATCATACCATAACAGGCATTATCTTTAATTGTAACCGTTTGACCAGGTAATACGGTTAGCTCTTTTGCGCTGAAAGCTGCTGACAGGTAGCAGATCCAGTTTTCAATATATCCTTCAGATTCCATTTCAGCTAAAGGCCTTACAGGTTTTGGAAGCATAAACCGGGTCTCTAAAATATTCGGATTTACGTTCAAATCCCAGTCGATTACCTCCATTAACTGATCATAATCACCGATTCTGTCTTTTGGGGTTCCATTCCACAGTAATTCCTCAGGAATGATTGCCTCATTTACAAGCGACTGGTACATCGCAAAAACATCCGATGCCTTTTGTGGCTCATAAGTACACATACTTCCGGGTGCATGGAGCATACCCGGAGGCACATCCCATCCAGTACCGGGTTCAAGTTTAAATGCCTGAGAGTAGGTAGTAAGTTTATTGTCTCCTTTTGTAAAATTCACCAGGCATTCACGGATTTGTGCTTTGGTAGTTCCAGGGGCAATGCCAAAAAAAGTATATGGGAAATCCCCGCCGTGATTGTTTAGTTGAGGAGGGAAATAGTAAGCTTCCGGTTTTCCCTTTTGACCAATTTTTGCAGCATGCTCATCGTTGTGATGAATATGATGGGGGAGGGGTCCCATATTATCGAAGAACTTGGAATACATCGGCCAGCTTTTGTGTTCATTCCAGAGACGATCCCCAATAATTTCACCTTGAAGCTCATCAATAGCATCTTTTAACAAAAATTGTTCGTCTTTTCCTCCTTCATTGTAAACTACCGGACTTAAACCTTCATTTTTTCCGGTTAGAGGTCCATTTTGTGCAGGTGTGGTAGAAGATAACCATCGTTCATCAATACCTCCACGCTGCCCGCCAAGTACATAGTAATCATCCGGATGTAACTTGATTCTTCTTCCCGGCACGCAAAACGATCTGGGAACCCAGGTTGGTGCCAGTCTCAGAATTCCTTTTCCTTGTTCTAATGCTTTCTTTGCTAAACTCATATTTTAATTGAAATTGTAATGCAGGCAAATTTATCAGCCTAATTTATTAGTTAAAACTTCTATTTCTAATTCATATTTTCTTTTTTCGCCGGGAGCTAGCAGGATTAATTCATCCTGTTGTCTTGCGCGGCTTTGACCTATGGGTGGATTTGTACCTGGTTCCAGACCCACGGTATATTCACCTTTTCCATAATGCAACCAATTTGACAAGTAGGGTAATTGTTTTTTCTTGAACCTTAAATTGAAACTAAGACCGATTTTTGGATTTTCAAGTCCGCAACTGCAAAACCCAGCATCATCAGATTCAATGTCGATAAATGCTACTTCTTCTCCAGATCCACTGTGTTCATCCAAAGGAGCGGTACAAGTATGGAAATCATTCCCCTGTCTGAATAGTTTATTTGGATTACCGTCACGCGGGATCCATTTGCCATCCCAATGAATTTTGGTTCCCTCATCTACCAGGGGCCAGCCTAAATTGCAGTGGTATAAAATCATGTGAGGTGCATCTGTATTTCCACGATTAATAACCTCATCTTCAATGCGTATTGAAGATTTCCCCAAAGTTGCCGAGATAGTACGCCTTAGTTCCAATCTGTTTCCCAATGCTTGCGATTCTCTGATGATCCCGCTAATGCTCATTTCCATATTGCCCGAAACCGGATCAGGTTGTATAAGTGAGATTAGTTCTGCCGGAGTATTGCTAATGAGCCCATGCACTCCACGCTCGCCAAATTCATCCTTCTCAGGGCCGCCAACATGACTGAGTCCGCAGGTAACCATTAATCCACCGCCAAAAGTTCTGAGCCAGTCGATTCCTTTATCTGCTAATGGCTGTGCTGTGCTTGTTCCTGCATGACTGATCCAGGCAAGGCTATGCTCATTATAAAAGGCATCAGCAATATCCATTGCCCGGTCGATTACTACCTTAAACCGGAGGCCTGATCCGGTATTGAACCAGGCAATACGCGTTCCCCGCCCTGCGCCATTATCCAGAACTGAACTTTCAATACCTCCCAGTTGAGCGGTATTAGAAATTTTATTATGCCAGACAGCTTGGTTCAAAATTCTATTTTTTTGAATTGAAATTTATTTATTTACTTTTTGGCTTGTAGATCTGGTGATCTTTATTTGATCCTGAAATCAGGTAAGCCATCAGGTCTTTTAATTCTTCTTTGTTGAGTCCGTTGACCATACCAGGATACATGGATGATACATCTGAAATCCGGGTTCTCACCACTTCACTCTTAACAACTTCACGCAAAGTTTGCGGTGCGAAAGGATTTTGAGATATATAGTATTTTTCAGAATCCTCATTTTTAAGTCTGCCGGTCACTGAACCGCCATTTTTTAAGTAAAAAGAAGTGTATGCATATTGATCCGATATAACCTTGTTGGGCTCAAGGATAGATTCCAGAATATCACGTGCAGAGAAACGGGTACCTAGCTGGGTAAGAGCCGGACCAACAGCACCACCTTCACCTTTCATGTTGTGGCAGGAGAGACAGCGGGTTGCGCCAAATAGCATTTTGCCCTGCTCAAAATTTCTGTCTGTAGAGTCCTTTTGTATAAATTCAAGAGCTTCGTCCATTTTCCAGTTTCTTCCCGGACCTTTAGGGCTTCCCAGACTGGCTAGTTTCATGCCATTAGTGGTCAATAGTTCATTACCCGAAATTTTATTGTAATGGTCGAATTGATCCTTTGGCAGATTTGCCAGCGCTGTTTTACGTGCTTTGTCAATAAATCCGATAAAGCTGTTACCACCATTGTAACCAAATGCTGAATAGTACCATTTGAAATACTTTTCCCTTAATGCTGTTGACCATCCATTTTTTGCTTCACTTAATGCAGTTACATAATAGATTTGCTGAGCAGGAGGAGTTTTAGCCAGCATTCCTGCAATATCCAGCCCGTATTGAGGATTACGTAAAATCAGGTCAGATGACTGCATAAAAGATTTTTGATCATCCACATCCTTTACCACCCCTTCGAGTAAGGTTATTGTTTTTTGAACCACTAAAGGATCATCCAATGCAACTAAAACCTTACTGAATGATCGATTCAATTCATTGCTTTTGGCCGGATAGAATTGATTCAAATAAGTACTTAATTTAATCTTTTCAGCATCATGAGGTTTTCCCATTCTAGAAATGATCAGCTCATAGGCTCTTAAAACATCTATTTGCTGAGATTCAGGTAATAGGTTGTAGTTTATTTTCGTTAGGGTATTGATCATCCTGACCTGCAATCCTCTGTTCGCAGTTCTGGCCATCGCGATCATTGCCTGCGTAAGTATCTGAGGGTCTTTTTCTATAAATGCTTTTTCCTGCCATTGGTTAAGAGGCTGATGTTCTACAGCAATTCGCGCAGCGTATCTGATGTATCGATCCTTATTTTTAAGGTTAGGCCAGGCCAGAGTAATAGCCTTTGGATTTGGACCATTATGAAAGGTTTCCAATTGCCGTCTTAAATTACGAGCCTGAAGCACCTCAGGAGCAGTTTTTGTGACTAATGGAGCGTTTGGCAAAGTATTATCGCCATAATAAACCCTATATAGATCTGAATCCAATCTTCGTCCGCCGGTTAAAAAGTACATAGCCCCATCAGGTCCGATGATACCATCTGTTAATGGAAGTGGTGCTCCTGAAATAAATTCTTCGGCTGTCGCTTTGTATGAAGATCCACTCGGACTTAGTTGAACGGCATAAATAATACCGAAACTCCAGTCGAACGCAAACAGTCCTCTCCGGTATTTTTCCGGGAACCGGGCATTGTTCCCGCTAAATAGACTGGTAGGAGAGCCTTGTCCAATATTTAATATTGCCGGAAGGTTGTCCGGATAAGCAGGCGACCATTTGCTATTTCCCGTGCGCCAGCCAAATTCGCTTCCACTGGTTGAATGACTGATTCGGGTCGGACGGTACCATGGCATCCCAAAATCCCATTCCATATCAGCATCATATACAAACATATCTCCAACTTCATTAAAAGCAAGGTCGAATGCATTCCGGTAACCTGCGCTGATTAATTCCCAGTTTGTTCCCTCCGGATTAATTTTAACGACAAATCCTCCCGGTGCATAGCGATCATTTGCATGACCGTTGGGATCTTTTATCAGCGGAAATAAATTATCCTCTTTCCAGGTTTCAGGTAAACGGTATGCCTCCATTTTAGGAACATCCACATGGTTACCTGCTATAAGATGAATTGATTTTTTATCAGGGGATACGACCATACTGTGCGGTCCATGTTCACCGCCCGGAGTTACCAAATCTTTAAGTAAGGTAATTTGATCATATTGATCATCATTATCAGTGTCCTTAAGTCTGTATAGCCCACTGTCTTTGGCCATAGCGGTATCACTTTTATGATTTACCATTACATAAAGACTATTGAATGCATAGAGTAATCCCTGAGCATAGCCCATTTTTATTTTGGTTTTAGAGGTATCACCTGCAATTTTGAGCTCCAGTTTTTCTACAATCACTTTAGATTTAACTGATTCAGTACCAATTGGAGGAATAGTTAAACGGTATAAATAGCCGTACTGATCGCAGGCAATCATTCGGCCCTTATGATCGAAGGTCATGGCTACCCATGAGCCATTTTTACTTTCTGAAGGACTGTATAAATGTTCTGCCTTAAAATTGGGCTGTAATTTAAGTTTTTCCACTTTTGGATCCAGCTCTCTGACTCTGTTTTTCTTGGTTTCTTTCACGTTATCGTTAAAAGACATTGCAAGGAAAAAGATAATTGACAGCAATCCTGCCAGTTTTAAGTACCTGTTACGTTTCATAATTTTATGTACTGCTATTTTTAAAGTGTTTTAAATATAAAATTGATTTTCATGATGGAGATATTTTTTTTAGGGTTTCTCATTAAAGAACACATATAATCCATCTTTTCCTGCGACCACAATATCTTTTCTGCCTCTTTTATGTAAATCTTCAACCCTGAAGAAGATTCCTGTACCCTTTCCTTCACCAAAAGGACCATAACTAATCAAATGCTTTGTAAAGGATTCCCCATTCCATTTAAAATAATAGAGGCCAGATGATTCATTGTCGCCTGGATCTTTACCATTATGAGCACGATAACGTTTACCTGTAATCAGTTCCATTTGTCCGTCATTATCAATATCATCCCATTCCATAGTATGATATTGTGAATGGAATGGATCTATAGGATGTTTGATGAATTTAATTGAATTACCCTCTTTTTTTTGTTCATACCAGTGGAGACCATAAGAGTGACCATGCCCGGAAATAAGATCATTCAATCCATCCTTATTGATGTCTGCAACAATTATCGGTATACTGGCATCTTTCAGGTCAAAATCAGGATGAAACTTCCAGGATTCATTATTTCTATCAGCAGGAGCTTCTATCCAACCTTCAGAAATGATAAAATCCTTTCTCCCATCACCATTAATATCACCAAAACCCAAACCATGTCCATGCTTATCAATAACCTTAGTTTTTGTAAAAGTCCCGAGTGGTTTATTGCTTTTGTCACGATTTAACGTGTAATATATCAATGGACTACCGGGAGTATTTGGTACTATTTCTTCAAATCCGTTTCCATCTACGTCCCAGGCTCGGATAGTTTCTATATTTCCTGTCTGTACAATGTCCAACAGGGGCCACTCTTTTTCATTGCCGGGATTTTTCCTCCAGCGAAGAGTTTTGCTAAACCAGCCCCCTGTAATGAAATCAACTTTTTCATCGCCATCAACATCCATTGGGATGGTTGCAAAGTCATCATAATATTCGTTTACCCGTTCAACCTGCCCTATCAAATGTCGATTAAGAAAAGATGGACCCTCATACCAGTAACTTCCTGAAATGATATCTGGGTTTTGATCACCATTCACATCAAAGATCCCAACTGATTCGGCGCTTTCTGAGGCTATCAATTGTTTTCTGAATCGTAGTTCACTTCCAGACTTTAATTGTGGGGCAAGTAAAATACACAAGCCAAAAAATACACTTGAATAATGTAAAAATCCTGTGGAAGCCATTAAAACTGAAATTAATCGTAATTATTGAAATGTATATCTAAATATAGAATTAATCTGTAAAATAATGTACTTACAGATTAACGGAAACAAATAAAATATTAAAAAAATAAGCGCTGTACTGAGGTGTTATGGCTGTGATTTTAAATGTGGGAATCACGTTATCCAGCTAATATTTATGTCTTCGACCCCGAAGGTGGTCGTATGTTCATAGAAATACAATAATTCCTCGTTCATCGACCCTGAAGGGGTCGTATGTAAAAAAATTCAATACATTCGACCCCTTCAGGGTCGGAATTTCCATGTTAATTCAATTCTATAAACATTTGACCCATTCTGGGTCATGAGAAACAACCCTGCTGTGGTTGCAAAATCCTGTACTTTAAGCAAACAACTCCAACTCTGCCTTACCTAAACCATCAGGCGTGGTATAAAATGGTCTTTTTTCGACAAGGTAACTGGTGTCTTCAGCAATTCCAAGTGCATGATAAATGGTTTGGTGAATTTCTTCAATACGAATGGGTTTATCAATGGTTTTGCATGGACGTTCATCTGAAGTTTTACCATAAACATTTCCTTTTTTAATTCCGCCACCAAACATTAAGATTGAACACCCATCAGTAAAATGCCTGTGCATTCCATAATTTTTGATGTCATGGATAATGTCCGGTTGTTCTACCTGCTCCTGTACCTTCAAATCAGGACGGCCTTCAACCATCATATCCCTGCTAAATTCACTGGCCAAAATGATTAAGGTTCTATCCAGATGCCCAGTTTTTTCAAGGTCCTTTACTAATTGGGCTATTGGGCCATCAATTTGTTTCTTCATTTCAATGAGTCGGGTATGTCCATTATCATGGGTGTCCCAACTTTTGAAAGGTTCATATTCGGTAGTCACACTGATAAATCGGGCGCCCTGTTCTGTGAGGCGGCGTGCCATTAAACAGCCTAAACCAAACTTCCCGGTATTATAGATATCATAGCTTTCCTTAGGCTCTTTACTCAGATCAAAGGCAGCGGCTTCAGGAGATTTTAAGAGCATATAAGCCTGTTCCATTGATCTTTTTAAAGATTCCTTTTGATAATCACTTCCAAATTCACCCATTGCACCTTTGCTGATCAGGTCATTATAAAGCTGATTTCTGGTTTCAAATCGGGCAGATGACATACCCAGCGGGGGTCTTACACTTTCAAGTCCTGCCGAAGGATCCGGAATAAGGAATGGTCCATATTCACTGCCGAGGAATCCTGCGGTGTGGAAAGCTTTCAATTCCTCTCCTTCACCCAGCGTAAAACGCTGACCTATGTCAATAAAGGCAGGAATAACCGGGTTAACTGTTCCCAGTTCTTTTGCAATCCAGGAGCCGATATGAGGAGCAGAAACTGATTGAGGTGGTTTATAACAGGTATGCCAGTGATACTGATGCCTTGAATGCAATATGTGACCCATATCGCCAGCTACATAAGATCTGATCACTGTACCTCTATCCATAACCTTCCCAATTGATTCAAGTCCCTCGGAAAATGAAACTCCATCAAGTATTGTAGGAACTGGTTTAAAGGTGCTCAATACATCATTTGCATTCATACCTTTATTAAAAGGGGTATATCGTTTGGGGTCAAAGGTGTCAGTATGAGCCATACCTCCCGCCATCCAGAGTAAAATCACTGTATCAGCTTTGGCTTTTCTTCTAGTATTACAGGAAGATAATAGACTTGCTAGTGGGGCGCCTGCAGCCAAGGCCCCAAGGGTTGCAGCACTGGTAGTTTTTAAAAAGTGCCTTCTATTCCATTGATTATTCATGCTCAATACTCGTTAATAGATAATTTGAAATTCGGGAAGCAACATAATAGCCCAGAAGAGATCCTGAATAGAATCGGTTCGAGGGTTATTCCCCAATATTTTGATCGCAACGTTATACTCTTCTGAACGAACTTCACGCCCCAAAGCCTGTCTGTAGATTTTTTTAATGATTTGATCTCCGCTTTTGTATTTCAGCTTCCAGTTCTCCGCTCCTTTTTTAAGCATCGAATTAAAGCGTTCGCCATTGGTCAACTCCAGGGCCTGCAGAAGATTTGCCTGTGATTCACGACTGGTAGATACTGTTTCCCTGTTCGGCCTGCCCAATGCTGTAAGAAATGGGTTATTCACCACTTGTGAGGCTCGTGCGAATAATTGAATATTCTGATCCTTTAAATTTTTAAAAACTGGTTTATACCTGACCATTGAATCTGGAAATATAGGTCCAAATAAAGCAGATCCTGCATCTGCAAATTGCTCTGCAGACATTCTTTTTCTCAACCTGCCCGAAAATTTGTATTCCCGGGAAACAATTTCATTTGGGTCTTTAAATCCTGCTGAGGGCAACTGATAGGTTTTCGAGCTTGTGATGAGGTATATTAAGTCTTTAATGTTGGAGTTATTCTGCTGAAAATTGAAAGCCATCCAGTCCAGCATATCCTGACTCCAAGGATCATTGTCCATCATGTCTACTGGTTCTATGAACCCCCGACCCATGATCTGTGCCCAAATCCTGTTTACCAGTGTTCGGTATAAGCGCCCATTCTGAGGCTTAACCATATTATTCGCCAATTGAGATATTTTTACGGGTACACTCGCATTATTGTCAATACTTCCCAGTTCTTTCCAAAGCATTCTGGCATCGGTGAATTTACCTGTGGGTTTATCACAGCGATTAATTTCAAGTGTGGTATCTGCAAAAATGTTGGCAAAGGCATAAGCATCTTCCAGTTTCCAGTCGCTTATAAAACTGTTATGGCAGGATGCACATTTTAGGTTAAGTCCTAAAAATACCTGTGAAACATTTTGGGCGGCCTGCATTTCTGTCCGCTGACTTGAGTTGACAACTCCCCGCCATTTTATGCCTTCAATAAATCCTTTTGAATTTTCATCCGGATTGACAAGTTGTTTGACAAACAAATCATAGGATTTATTTGATTTAATCGATTGATAGAGCCAGTCAGTTATAGCATATCGTCCCTTGGTAATATATCCAGTACCGGTATAATCATTTCTTAATGCATCATTCCAGAAAGTAAGCCAGTGTAATGCGTAATCATCTTCACGATCCAATAACTTCCTGCTCCAAATTGCCCGTTTATCAGGTCTTATATCCTTTTTAAATTCATCAATTTCCTGATAGCTCGGTAACAAGCCGATAAGATCCATGTACAACCTTCTCAGAAAGGTTCTGTCATCAACAAGTTCAGGCCATTCCGTTTTATTACTAACGAAATATTGATTCGTCCAGCGGTCTACAGGGTTGGTATAAATGCCCGAAGCAGAAGGTAATACCGGATTTCTGGGTGCAAGTTCAGCTACTTTAAAAACCTCGTTTTTATCTGAACCATCCGGCCATGGAGCACCTTTTTTAATCCAGAAATCAATGACAGCAATATCATTTGCGGTAAGTTTTTTGCCTTTGGAAGGCATAATATCTACATGATTTGAAGGCAGGCTAATACGTCTGAACAGTTCACTCTCTTCGGTCTTTCCCGGAACAATGACTTCTCCGTTTTCTCCGCCTTTAAAAACAAAATCCTTGCTATCGAGTCTTAATTCGCCTTTAACTTTTTCATCCCCGTGACATTTATAGCAATTATGCGCAAAAATAGCTCTGACTTTAAGGTTAAGTTCCTTTTCCTGAGCTTTTGTCAGGGTATCTTTATCATTCGTACTAGAGTTAATATCAAAGCTGATGGTTTCGGCATTCTGATAATTGTCCGACCAAGGTAATGTGCTCGACAGATAATCCTCTCCATGAGTTAAAGAAGCACCTAAATGACCGGCTATTATGATCCCCATGCAAGTGATAAACAGAGTGAAGCGATAAGTTTTGATGTACTGGATTTGATGTTTTACCCAAATTCTCTGGTGCAGAAACCAAACCAGAATTCCTGAAAAAGCGGTACTGATTCCGAACCATTGGTGTACTATCAGATTTACACCGTATTCAGCACTTCCTGAGAGGAGAATACCGAAAATTGCAGAAATTAATGAAGAGATAATTCCGGTAATCAGTAG
>CAMBFY010000059.1 GCA_945865415.1 Sphingobacterium thalpophilum | reverse complement strand
CATTTTATTTTTGAATGTAATTGACATCGACAGGTCGCTATGTATCCATGGTGCAGAATTCGTATGATTTTTCCAGATTTTACCATCAGAGGAGCTCCATACGTCACGCGGTGGTGCTTCATGTGAATTGAACCAGCCTCCAAATATCCATAGTTTGTTTTTGTAAACCAGCTCAGCCTGTGAATCCCTGGCCTGCCATGCCGCATTTGGAGTTTCCTGAATCCAAATTGCAGTTTTTATCTGTGCATGAACCAGGACAATAAACTGGATGACGAATACGAATAAAGACAAGCTGTACCTATACATTATTGATTTTAAAAACAATTTTAATTTAATTATTTATTTGATGATAATTAAATATCTAAAAAACAATAATATATGTAATTAATAAATCTCTTCTAAAAACTAGAATTCCGATTATTTAAACAGCTATTCTTGACTTTCCAATTTATCAAATCCTGGGGATTGAATAAAAATTTGAATCGGTTTATTAAAACTCAGGGGATAAGAAATCCATACACAAAATCATAAACATTGACTAAACAAAGTCAGAAGATTATAAATATCCGTAAATTTAACGACTTAGAGTATGAGAAGAAAATAATAGAATTATCAATATTACAACTAAATTTATGATGACAAAAATTACCGAAGAACCGTCAAAGTACAGGCACCTAGAAGAAATGTCTGTAGAAGAACTTACTTCGAACCTGAATAAAGAAGATAAAACAGTTGCTTTAGCGATAGAAAAGGCCTTACCACAACTTAATTTATTAATCACTGATATCGTATCAAAGATTGAAAATGGTGGAAGGTTGTTTTATGTTGGTGCAGGTAGTGGCGGGCGCTTATCCGTTCTTGACGTAATTGAATTGCCAACAACTTATGGGGTTAGTTCCACTCTATTCAATGTTATTCTTGCTGGAGGAAAAGAGCATTTGATTGAAGCTCTTGAAGAGAAGGAAGACGATATTAACGCTGCTTGGTTGATGCTAAATGAGCATAATATATCAAAAAAGGATATTGTAATTGGTATATCTGCGAGTGGAACTACACCTTTCGTTTTATACGGATTAAAAGAATGCAAAATTCAAGGTATCACTACTGCATGCATTGTGAGTAATACCGGTTCTCCAATCGCAGAAGTTTCAGATATAGCTATTGAAGTTATCACAGGACCAGAATTTGTTAGTGGAAGTACCCGTATGAAATGCGGAACAGCTCAGAAAATGATTTTTGACATGATCAGTACAAGTACTATGATCAAACTGGGGAAAGTTCTTGATAATCAAATGGTCAATGTTAAACTAATCAATGATAAGATTATTGATCGTGCCGTTAAAATGTTAATGACAAACACTGGAATAATGCAATATGATACAGCAAAGGAATTATTGCTTAAACATGGCAGTGTTCAAAGTGCATTGAATTCATTAAATTCTAAGTAAAATCTAACAAACAACTAATGGAATAGGTTGATTAAAAAATGAAGAAGCATTCGATTAAAAAATCCAAAATGAATAAGTTGGGTTTCCGAATTAAATTTATTATAAATTATCAGCAATAAATGTTGGAAATAATCGAATAGTACAAACTTAGTTGATAACATGTTAAATTATACATTGAATTATCGCAATTTATTCAGTGTGTAACAGATTAAATTATTAGTCAAGGAAGCTCCTCTTTCAGTTTTAATATCGCCCAAACTTAGCTCATAAACATACCCTGTCTTAAGAGCAGCCAGAGTCAGTGATACTTTCTTGCGGTCATGCGAAATTTTGATTTCGGTAACAGGAACATTTTGAATATCAAACTGATCGGAACCATATTTGCTTTGGTACTTATAATAGTAGTGTCTGAATTTAAAATTTTCAGGATTTGTAGCAGCAAATTCTTCCATGGGCTCGGTGAAAGTCAGATCAAAACCTTTTTCAGTCAGGTTCATACTATAAATATCTACAGGTTGATTACCTGTGAAAACGATTCTTTGAATACCCAGATCTCCCAGCCATCCATGAGCGTTCTGCCCAATCCATAAACTGCCATCCGGAGCAAATACCAATCTGTTATTCCCCTTTCGTAGACCGTTTCCCTCAAGAAAGGGAATACAAGCTCCTTGTAACTCACCACCAATCCTCTCTAGCATTACTCTAACAATCTTTTCCTTATTCATCTCACCGATGATCAACTGTCCTGAGAAAGGGCCAAATTTACCTGAAGTGTTATCGCAGACAGGCTGGGTTGGCGAGTTTGCAATAATACCATGCGGAAATAAGACAGCTCCTCTGGTTCGCATGCTATCCAAAACCGGTATCGACAGTAAAAATGGATTACCTTTGTTCCATCCCTTTTGCCAAACCAGACTTCCCGGATGACCATAAAATTTTCCTTCCTGTACGTGATGCAGCGGACTGGTACCAATCCAGTCGCCCTGGTTATCAGTTGAAAACAAATTGCCTTCAAGATCAAAACCAATTCCATTTGGAGATCGAAAACCAGATGCAAAAGGCCGCAAAATACCATCTTTGCCTAACTTCATCATCCATCCGCGATATGGTAAATTAGAAAACATCTGGCCTTTGCTGCCACTCTCACGACCAAGGGGATTAATTTCACCCCTGACTTCAGATCTGATATCACCACCACCAGAAGAGGAATTGAGAGCAATAAAAATGTTTCCATCCTTATCTTTAACAGGGCCGTAATTAAATTCATGGTAATTACCTGAAAGCCCAAATTCATCTGTAACCTTTTCATAAAGATCCGCAATTCCATCCCCATCTGTATCTTTAACCCTTGTCAATTCAGGACGTTGCATGATTAATAATTCAGAATTACTTACCACAAGAATCCCTAATGGATCATGTAGGCCTTCAGCGAACAATTTCCACTCTTTAGTTAAGGTATTGTAGGTCATTACCTCTCCTCTGGTAAAGCATGCAACTAGGCGGCCATCAGGTAAGAATTCAACAGCGCCAGTCTCACTTGTTAGTCCTTCAGGCATTTTGATGGTTTCAACCCTGTAGGAATCATTTATTTTCTGGGCAAGAATAGAGTCAATGAAGGTAAAAACCAGTAATCCAGTCATGTAAAAGGAAATCACTTTATAATTCATAATAGTCCCCCTTCCTTCATAGTCATTGTAATGCTGAATTTTCTGGCCTCTTTGGGGGTTAATTTTAATCTATTCCCTTCCCATGCTCCCGTTGAAGCCTCATATTGTATTCCATCAAACGAATCGGTATTAAACCAGACTGTGTTTTTAACATCAGGGATTCTGAAGATCCTGTTCAGACCTTTACCATTAGCTTTTGGTAGAATCAGTTCATAAACATCAATTCCGTTTATTGTATAGTGAAATTCAGGGTAGCGGTTAATGAGTTTATATCCTCTGTAATCTAATTTTTCCGCTTTGTTATCCGAACTAAATGATAAAGGAAAAAGAGTTTTATCCCTAAAAAAGACATTTCCAACAACTTTTGCTGATACATCGCCTTTACCTTTCCAAAGCTCAGAATTATCGAGGAAGCCGCCACTCCAAGCAAAACGCAACTTACAGGTACCGGCATCCCAACAGTAGGATAAATCACCCGGAAGACTAACTGCAATTGCCGCAGGACTTGCCCCATCGATAAAAACCCGATAGATATATGGCGATACAGGGGTGTAAGGATGTAAGGTTTTGATTTTTACAGCCTGATCCTCAACCTTAGCCGAATGATTAATATGCTGAGTACCCGATATAGAATTATCCCCGATTCTTCGGTTTTGAGGAATATTGGGATCATCTTTTAGTTCGGGCATTCTGGCCTCAGAGCTAACATACATTGCACCAAACATAGTAAAGCCATGTCCTGGAAGCGTACATAAATAAGGATATACTCCTTCCTGTTCGGGTGCGGTAAAAGTCAGCGTTTTGGACTGATTGGGGTTTACGACGGGGATTGACCACAAAACAGAAGAGGAAACTGGAATATAGCTTAATTCCGGACCCTTTTGACCTAATTTTAGTGCCTCGTTTAAAACTTCAAGCCTTGCTCCGGGTTTAGTGATGAGAAGATTATGACTCATATCATCACTATTGCTGAAAATTAGTTTCAATCTTTCACCAGGAATGACATTAAATCTGACCAGATCAAATTGCAGGCCGACTAGCACATCTATTTTTATTGTTCTAACTGTATCAATATTCTGTGCAAACGCATGCCCAATCGACAGAAAGATCAGTATTAAGGAGAATATCTTTTTATACTGCCTCATCAATTTTTTATAATAGTAGATTATATAGTTAAAACATTGATTGATAATGAGTTGAAGTGTCAAAAATTCCACCACTTCTCTCATAAAAATCAGGACTCAATTCAAAAACCCCATTTTTTGGAATCATCCAGGAAGCGTGTGCAGCAGGATGGTAATTAACCATATTTTTCCAGTTGACATAGTTCATATCGCCGTTTGTTTCCATCATACCCATATTTATAACAGGAAATGGTGCAAGATGAGCTGCCAAATTTTTATTCCAGTCAATCAAAATAGGATTAACAGTAAGATCAGCACACATACAAGGAACATTTCTTTCTGCGGCAAGTTTGGCAATTTTTACCGACATACTAAGTGTTTTTGCGATGCCTTTCAATACCATGACTTTATATCCAAGATCCAAACGATTTATTGCAGATTCCTCATCATGAACGCTTTCATCTGCACCGATTCTAATATCAATATCTGCCACACTTTCTTCATTTTCTTCATTCAAAGGTTCTTCAATCAGTAGAATTTGATCAATGGCACCGATTTTACGGGCATGATCCAGATATCTCAAGAGAGTATCCTTCTTCTCATAACGGGCATTGGCATCCATTGTGTAAATCAATTTTCCGTTATCGGTTTGTTCAGTGCGATATTCTTTAAGGGTTTCATGGATAAGACTGAGTCTTTCTATATCAGCTTGAATCATCTCAGATTGAGTCCCTGGAGCACCAGTTTTGATTTTAAAGACGAAATATCCTTGTTTGGCAGCATTTTTTAAATCCTCCATAGGCATACCGTACGGAATCTGGTACATGATAGCAATTTTTTTATTTCTGTGTGATAATGCCTTTTTATAGTGCTCCGGAATCATTTCTTCAAAACTGCTGAACTTATTTTCAGTAGCATAGGTAAGCCAGGCAGCATTATCAACTCCTACTAAAGCATTAAAAACAAAATTGGTATTCAGATCTTGCTTTCCCGTAATACTTTTTCCATCCTGAATAACAGCTGGGAGAATTTTATCCAATAACTCAACAGGTGTTCTGAATGGGGTATTCTTAACATGCTCGAGTGATTTATTGACCAAATCAAACATCATCGCATTTCCATCTGATTCTGAGTGGCGGGAAAATAAATCAGCATCTCCGTAGAGCACACTTTGTGTACTTAAACCTATCCTGGATATTCCTGAATCAGAATGCATTTTGGAAGCAACCTGCCATAACTCGGTCAGGAATCCACCCTTAAATCCGAATGGACGAATAAGCTTCTCGCGTTCAAAATACGACTGGGTCTGGATAATCTTTATCATCTTCAAGGCAGCAGAATCAGCGCCACTAAGATGAGAGGGATCCATAGTACTTAATGCAGCCAAAATTCCGGCGCTTTTAACAAATCTTCTTCTGTCCATACTGCAATTTATAAAAATTAGTAAAACCTGGAATAACTATTTAGATAGAAATTCTGTGAGTAGAAGTTCTTTAACAAATTGATCGTCAATTAGATGAGGATAAGCTTTACACACGCGATCAATTTCTTCCATCTGTCCTGGTGATAATTCTTCCTGAGGATTCAGACACCAGCGCCCCTCCAATAAACCCTGTCTGCGTAAAACCTCATGAATACCCGGAATACATCCATGGAAATTATTTGCAGGATCAAAGATCGCAGCATTCATATCCGTTACCTCAATTCCTTTCGTCAGTAATTCCGCTATTCCCTTATTACCATTGGCTTTACAAGCTTTTATTTCATCAAGCAATTTAACAGCTGCTCTTGTCCATACAGCCCAATGACCAAGCAAGCCACCAACAAACTCCTTTTCAACCCTTTTACCATTGACTGCGAAACTATACTTAGTCAACAGATCAGGTATGATATTATCATCATTACCAGTATATAAATCAATTTCATTGGATCTTGAGGATGCGCACACGGCTCTCACTACATCAAGGGTCTGATAACGGTTGAATGCAGCCACTTTAATTGCCTCGATATTTTTAATTTCTGCAAATTCCTGCCAAAATTCATAAGTGAAAATTCTCCCTCCAACTGATGGCTGCAGGTAAAATCCAATTAAAGGCATTATTTCAGCAACATCTCGTACCCGCTGAAGAATGGCTTTTTCAGTCCAGGATTGTAGTCCACCCATACTCAGCAGTCCAAGATCAAATCCATATTTCAATGCAGTTTCAGCTTCCTTAACTGCTTGTGCAGTTGGTCCGCAAATTCCCGCAATCTTAATAAATGGTCTATCCGGATTTGAATGATCTATCTCTTCTGAGACAACCCTCAAAACTGTTTCAAATAAGTTAATTTCCGGATTTCTGATCTCAAACTGCGTTGAATGCACTGCAACAGCCAGACCGCCTGCACCTGTGGCTACATAATATCGGGCAAGTCCTCTCTGACGAGCTTCATCAAACTGTCGGGAAGAGTTTAAAGCCAATGGAATTGCGGGTAGAACTGTTCCACTTTGCAGTAAACTTTTAAGCGCAGGATCTAACGTTTTGGTTGACATACTTCTAATCAATTTATCTTCAAAATTTAGTTAAAACTGACCTTTTCTTTCCTGAAAATGAGTTGGCTTATTGATCATTTTACCACCACCCTGAATCCATGCGACAGTCATTTCAATCATATCACGGACTGTTACTCTCGGATAGCCAAATAACTTATGTGCTTTGGAGGCATTGTTCAATAATGCATTGGGCTGAGGATCATTAATAAACAATGGCTCCTTATTCATTAAAAGTCCAAACTGCTCTGCAAGCCATTTAACTGATAAAGTCTCCGGACCAGTTACATTCAGAATATTAGCCGGAACCTCGCAATGCAGCAATGAACGAATTGCGATCTCATTTGCATCACCCTGCCAGATCATATTCACACTACCGGTTGTGAGATCAATGGCTCTTCCTTCATTTACAGACTTTGCAATCTCCAGCAATACCCCGTAACGAAGGTCAATAGCGTAATTTAGTCGGTAAATCAAGGTCGGAATCTGGTATCTTTCAGAGAAATACTGAAAAATACGTTCTCTGCCTAAACATGACTGACCATATTCACCTACAGGCGCTGGAACATGATCTTCAGAAAGACCACCAGAGCCAATTGGTGTGAAGGGATAAACATTCCCCGTTGAAAAGGCCACAATTCGTGAGTTTTTGTAACGCTCAGCGACTCGACCCGGCAGATACGAATTCATCGCCCATGTAAAAGGCTCTTTCCCTGTGGTTCCAAACTTGGTACCGGCCAAATAAATGATGTTTGGAGCATCAGGTAAGGCGGCAAGTTCATTTTCATTCAGCAGATCAGCAGAGATCGTTTCAATACCATCTGCTTCCAGTTCTTCACGAGTACCTGCTTCCGAAAAACGAGAAATTCCAATAACTTTTTTGTTGATTCCCGCCTGAGTGATAGCCCTGCGAGCCAATTTTGCCATACTCGGCCCCATTTTCCCACCAACACCCAATAATATTATATCGCCATCGATTTTTGTAATATCATTGATTAAGGCGTCTGTCGGCTTCAATAATTCTTGTTCTAATACTTCTAAATCAGTCATTTTCAATCTTAATTATATAACAATTCAATAACATGATCATCTTACAGGATGACAATCAGGTAACAAAAGTCTATGCTCTAGTTAATGCTAAAAAATACAATACTATTCTTGTAACCTATATTCTATCTGAGCAGAGCCCTGCAGCTCAATTTAACTCAGTTATTATTTTAAATTTACTTCTTTGAGGCCATTTCTGCTGCTTTTATAGTTGTGTAATACTTAGCAAGCATGTTTGGAACCTCCCAGCCTGGAAGCTCTGCTCCTTTTAAATAAGTCAGATATTTTTTTACAACTTCAGCAAAATGTTCTTCATGAGGCACTTTAAGCTTCTCAGGTATGATCAACTCCCATTCATTAGCAGCTTTCTTCACAGCAAGACCAGGATATAAAGCCTGCAACTTTCCTATTGCATCCATTAATTGTTTTGCAGAAGTTGGTTCTGAATTAAGTAATTCAAGATAAACCACCGGCTTATAGTTTTGCTCTTTACCCTGCCTAATTAAAATATTGGCTTTAGTTCCTCTCATTTTGGCAAAATGTGTGTCTCCAGATCCTTCAGGTGCTTCATAATTCCATTTTATCCCAACACGAGCATGAACCCCTTTAATTGTATAATTCATTTCACCATTTGACATTACATTCAATATTCCATTTTTGAGGTATTTATGAAGATATTCCGGAAACTGGTCCTTATTAGTCGATTTCTGAAACTGTTCCAGGTTGAGCTGAGTAGCCCATTCTTTTGCTGAAAGCATAGTGATATCCTTTTTATAATCAATGACCACATCAGGAAAACATTCCCATTGAATAAGATCCACCATGTGAGTTGTAATATCAACCAGTCCGCGACCCTCCTGTTCCACATCAAAAAACCATGCTGGTCTTACCAGAGGCTTACCTGATACATTCTTATAGAAATGGTGAACACTTTCCTGCATAATTGCCGGATTATCTGGAGTCCCCTTTTCCAAAGAGCCAAAAAATGAGGTATCCTGACTTAATGCACGCTGAAGCACATAGTAAATATTATATCTTTCTGTCATGATATCGTACAAAACAACATTTTTCTCTTTTGCTTTTGCAAAGGCATTTTCTAGCGACCTGAACCCATCCTCATTAATTGCCAGTGGCTTATCAGCAAGCACATTCATTCCAGAATCAATAGCTCGACTAATATAATTCGTCTTTAATTTATTGTTACCTGAAATAATAACCACATTACCCGCCTTATCACTGAACATTTTTTCGAGGTAATCAGTACCACGGTAAATTTCATGTTTCCATGATGTCGGATTCTCCTCCCTTGAATTATAACTATCCACCAGTTTCATGTGATTATCTAATTCTAATCCCTCTGGAGCATAGATATGAACCACTGAATCGATCTCATCATACATTGATTTTTGTAGTAAGGCTGCATGAAAATGACCTGGGTCAAGCGTGATAATGCGAATTTTCTCATCTTTCATATCACTCTTAAGCTCTTTATTGCCACAACTGCTACCTATGAGCAACAAAGCTGTTACAAGTATCAGGAATGTATTTCTGGCGCATAGAAATGTCTGTTTATTCTTCATAAATCGAACTTTAATGTTCATTGTTTTTATAATTCCCTTATTTGAATATTCTTAAAATAGGCCTTATTGCCATGATCCTGAAGTCCAATCTTACCATCTGGGGATAATCCATAATCCGGGTATTCTTTCCATTTACCCTCAGATCTAAGCTTATACCAGGCCTTGGTCCATGCTTTAAATTTAACAATACGAACACCATTGAGCCAATGTTCTACACGCCCATTATTGAAGATAATCCGGGAATTATTCCATTCCCCTATCGGTTTAAGTATCTTATTTTCAACAGGAGAATACATTGAATAATCGGCACCGGCCTTT
This sequence comes from Sphingobacterium thalpophilum, assembly GCA_945865415.1. Taxonomy (GTDB): domain Bacteria; phylum Bacteroidota; class Bacteroidia; order Sphingobacteriales; family Sphingobacteriaceae; genus Daejeonella; species Daejeonella thalpophilum_A. The sequence continues at coordinate 2,815 of CAMBFY010000059.1, read as the reverse complement.
TGTGAATCTTCTAGTTTAGCAGGAAAGTTTACGTCATCAATAATCTGATATTCCGGCGAAGTCTCAATTGCCCTTTTGTACTTTGGATCCTCAACAATATGATAGAAAACACCACTATTGCTTCCTTTATCAACTTTCCATTCCCATCTTAATTCAAAATTCCGGAATGAACGATTACTGATAATATCTCCTGATCCACTCGGTCCTTTAGCTCCCAAACATACCAGCGAGCCATTTTCTATCTTCCAGTTTTTAATTTCTTTGGTACTGTTAAAGTGATGCCAGCCATCCAAACTTTTTCCATCAAAAAGACTGATCCATCCTTTCCCGGGATTAGCTTTTGAAGTATGAATAATAAAAATAAGGGTTAAAACCAAGAAGACTCTTTTCATTAAATTTTACGTTTATGTAAACGTTAATATATGAGATTTCATAATGAATTTTAATCAGGATGAAATCCAGGCAAGATTATTTATTTTTAATAAGACCGTTCTTCTCTGATAGTTTAATTACCTCATTCAGGATCCTTGTTTCGATTCCTACCTGCCATTTGGAAGGAAGACCATAAACAGTATGTGATTCTCCTTCGTATGAACCTTCTTTCAACACCAATGAGGAAGGAACATAGGCCATTACATCATTTGAATATCCATATACAAAGGCATCAGCACCCAGCATTTGTTTAATTTTTATAGCATATTCAATGAGAAGTTCACCACCAAGGCTCACAATAGGCTGATCGCCGATCGACCATACCTGAACAGGATATGGGTAAGAAGTAATTAATTTTTCACCTGATCTGAGCTTCCCCCTCATACGTTCGGCCCATCTCTTTTGATAAGGAACAGTGGTAGTACCTATGAATTTTGTATATTCTGCTTCAGTTGGTGGAGTTGCCAGTGGAAGATCCAATTCTGAGTAGCTTGTAATCAAACCTGAGGGCAATTTGCGCATATCTTCTTCAAGTACCCGCTCAACTGCAGCAGCAAGTTCCTTTCCATATTGTTTAGCCAAAGGTACAGTATGTCTTGGTAAAGGATTCTGATCAGCACCTGCACTTTGAAAAAATAATGCGGTGGCGCCAGGATAAGCATTTTCAAGCTCAATCTGTGTAAATCCTGGATAATCACCAGACCAGTCATAACCACTTAAAACTGTTGGATGACAGGCATATCCAAAAGCAATTGCTTTAATATCCCCTTTTGCGTTCATAACCTTGATTACCGGAACTGCATAATCATTGGGACCCTGAAGCTCTGTTAGCTGGGTTAGTAAATTTGCCGAATTGTTACGGCGGTTCACCTGAAATCGTGTAACTCCATTTTGCGCAAATAGTCCTGCCGGCTCCATATTCTTAAGAGCCTCTCCAACCATATTTACAATCTGATCCTCGAGAATTTTGGTGTATTGCTTAATACTCTCAATTTGTTGATTATCAAGAACGTAAATATCCGTCAGAGCGTCCCCAATTACTGGTCCGGAATGGGTATGGGAGCTATTGAGCAAAATCTGAGCACGATCTAATCCATAGTTCGATTTTATCCGATCTCTGATCCGGTCGGATACATCTTTAGGGAAGCCCAAAAGATCAGAACTGACCATTACAGCTTTATTTCCCTTTGAATCTTCGATAGCCAAAGCCTTTGCCCAGATACGATGCAAAGTGCCATCTGATGAGTGAGTACGGGAAGCAAAACCTGCCATAGGCATTGCCATCTTTGGGGTAATATCGGCTTTACCAACACCGGCTTTCCATTCAAGTTTAGCGGTATTTTGTGCCTGAACCGGAATTAGGAATGTGACCAGAACTAGTAGCAGATTAATGATTAAAATTTTCATTTTGAAGGTTCTAAGATATTTATTTTGAATAAATTTTGGACATTTATGAAAGTTTGAATAGTTTTTGGGCATTCTCATACAGTATTTTCCGCTCGACAGCCTTATTTGGAGCTAATTTACGGATGGCAGGTATGATATTAGCCCCAAGGCAGGACTTCCCGGCACCCAGAAAATCAGAGCAATCACTACCAAAAAGCAATTTATCCTGGTGACGTTCTAAAAATCCGCGGGCATGATCCTCATCTCTGGTCAGTGAGCCTAATCCGGAACCTGCTGAGAAATCACCAAACATATTCGGATATTCAGTAAGCAGACGATCTGTTAGTCCTCCCCTGCTCACATTACCCTTAGGATAAAGAATATTCTGATCAATATGATTCTTATCAATATCTGCCCACCAGGTTTGTGCATGACCAATAAAATTCACTTTTGGGTATTTCTTCAGCATGATGTGGAAACGTTCTATACCTCTGTTATACATGTTGTGTTGCCAGTGCATCAAAACAGGAACGTTATAAGAAGTTGCCAATTCATAAATACTCTGCATTGCCGGGGAATCACAATCGAGTCCGAATTTGAGCTCTCCAATAACAGGAGCACCGAGCTTCAGATATTTTTCAATTTCCCGTACTGCACCCGGCATATCCGGAACTTCATTTGCCCCAAAAATAAATTCATCAGAATGGGCTTTTGCAAATTGAAAACATACTTCATTACCGGTGGCTTGCGCCTGCAGTCCATTGCTATAGCCATAATAGGTTGAGCCATAACTCAGCGGACGACCTGCCGGCAATAGAATTGTTTTAGTCACTCCCATTGCACGCTGATGAGGTATCAGCAGATCATACAGGTGCAAGGCGCAGTTTCTGAAGTTCGTCGCGCCAAGGCGTTGGCTCACGTGCTGGAAAGCGTAAACGTTGTTGATAAGTCAGGCAACAAGGTTGACCTTGAATCCGTGCTTCGTGGCGATGAATCA